>JADZEM010000222.1 GCA_020850535.1 Chloroflexota bacterium | reverse complement strand
TCAGTCGTCAGTCGTCAGTCGTCAGTCGTCAGTCGTCAGTCGTCAGTCGTCAGTCGTCAGTCGTCAGTCGTCAGTCAAGTATGTCGGTGAAAGTGTGCGAGTTCCAGTTGTCATCCTGAGCGTAGCGAAGGATCTCACCCGCTGACCGTCACGTGTCGTGTTGGTGGGTGAGATCCTTCGTTGTGCTCGCAAGCTCGCTTCACTCAGGATGACATGGTGAGGCGCTAACGTCGCTTACCATTGTCTGGTGCGGCAGTTGACGGTCAGCGGGTGAGGTCCTTCGCTGCGCTCAGGATGACAACTGCAACTTGCACGTTTTCACTGACATACTCGTACCGCTGACCGCTGACCGCTGACCGCTGACCGCTGACCGCTGACCGCTGACCGCTGACCGCTGACCGCTGACCGCTGACCGCTGACCGCTGACCGCTGACCGCTCCGCCGTCAGGCCTGCCCGCGGCCGCGCAGGCGCGGGTCCAGCAACTGCCGCAGCCCGTCGCCGAACAGGTTGAAGGCCAGCACGGCGATGAAGATCGCGAGGCCGGGGTAGATCGAGAGCCACGGGGCCGTGCTCAGGTACTGGTAGCCGCCCTGCAGGCTCGATCCCCAGCTGGGCGTCGGCGGGCGGACGCCCAGCCCCAGGAAGCTCAGCGAGGCCTCGGTGAGGATCGCCGTGCTCACGTTCAGCGAGGCCTGCACGATGATCGGCGCGGTCACGTTCGGCCAGATGTGCAGGAACATCAGCCGGGGGATGCTCGCGCCGAGGAGTTGGGCTGCGATCACGAAGTCGCGCTCGCGGACCGAGAGCACCTGCCCCCGTACCAGCCGCGCGTAGGACGGCATGTAGACGATGCCGATGGCGATCATGATGTTGACGATGCCCGTCCCAAGGGCCGCCGTAATGGCCAGGGCCAGCACCAGGGCCGGGAAGGCGTGGATGGCGTCCATCACCCGCATCAGGACCTCGTCGATCCAGCCCCGGTAGAGGCCGGCCACCAGCCCGACCAGTACGCCGGCGGTCATCCCGATCCCGACGGCGATCACGCCGACCAGCAGCGAGATGCGCGTCCCGTAGATCACGCGCGAGTAGACGTCCCGCCCGACCTGATCGGTGCCGAACGGATGGTCGGCGCTCGGGGCCTGCCGGAGCGCCGTGTAGTCCTGGTAGTTGGGATCGTAGGGCGTCAGGAAGTCCGCGGTGACGGCCAGGAAGATCATCATCCCGACGACGCCCAGCCCGATCCAGATGCGGGGCGAGAGGCGACGCCACTGGATCAGGCGTCGGCGGGGCGCAGCGGCCGGCATGGGCAACACCGGCGACGGCGCAGCCTCAACGGTGGGAGCCTGTCCAATCATCAGTCGTGCCGAATTCTCGGGTCGAGGAACCCGTACATGATGTCAGTGGCGAGGTTCGCCATCAGCACCGAGAGGGCCAGCAAGAGCACCGCCGCCTGCACGACCGGAAAGTCTCGGAAGGAGATCGACTCGACGATCAGGCGGCCCATGCCCGGGATCGAGAAGATCGTTTCGGTGACGACGGCCCCGCCGATCAGCGTGCCGACCTGCTGCCCCATGATCGTGATGACCGGGATCGAGGCGTTCTTGAGGGCGTGCCCGATGACCACGGCGCGCTCACCGAGGCCCTTGGAGCGCGCCGTCATGATGTACTCCTGGTTGAGCACCTCGATCAGCGCCGAGCGGATCTGCCGCATCAGGATCGCGGCGAGGCCGGTGCCCACGGTGAACGCCGGCAACAGCATCAGCCGGAGGTTGTCGCCCAGGTTCTCCCAGGGGGCGACGTACCCCGAGGGCGGCAGCACCCGCAGCCAGACCGCGAAGGCGTAGATCAGCAGGATGCCCAGGAAGAAGTGCGGCACCGCCACGCCGCCCAGCGCGGCGAGCGTCGCGCCGGCGTCCGCCAGGGAGTTCGGGCGCAGCGCCGAGATGATGCCGGCCGGGAAGGCGATCAGCACCGAGATGATGGCCGCCAGAATCGCCAGCTCGGCGGTCGGCAGGATGCGCGATCCGAGCGTCTCGGCAATCGGCGTCTTGTTGCGGATCGACATGCCGAGATCGCCGCGCAACGCCCGCCCGACCCAGTTCAGGTACTGCAATGGGATCGGGTCATCCAGGCCCATCTCGGCGCGCAATGCGTAGTAGGCCGACTTGTTGTCGGCGTTCGCGCGCTCCTCCCCAAGGATCGCCAGGGCAGGGTCGCCGGGCAGCAGGAGCACCAGCGAGAACGCCATGACGCTCACCAGGAGCAGGAGCGGCACCATCGACACGAACCGCCGAGCGATGAAACGAGACATTGAGCTGTATGCCTCCAGACGGAGCGGCACGAGGAGTGGAAGATCCCTGACCCCCGGCACGCGCTCCGGGCTGAACAGGTATTCAGCAGCGACAGGCGGTTGTTTCGGACCGATGCGCGCCAGTACTCATGTCATCCTGAACGGAACAAACTTGCGAGTGTAGTGAAGGATCTCACCCGCTGACGCGACGGTGGAACGCTCGTGAGTGAGATCCTTCGCTACGCTCAGGATGACATGGGCACTTGCACGCCTCCCTGCGAATCTGCCGCCTGTCACGCTGTTGGAACTGCTCCCCCACTGCCTGTGTGCGGGAGATGATGTCGGCGCAGCCGATAGTTGCGCCGTGCAGCGGGTCGGGGGTGACGGGCATTCGTCGGGGTCAGGGGCTGCCGGCCACTCGCTAGGATGTGACCCACGCCGTACGGAAATTCCACAGGCTGCCCATCGGCGCGGGCACCCCCTGGAGTCGCTTGTTGTTGACCCAGTTCCAGTTCTGGGTCCACAGGTAGCCGTACACCGCCTTGTCGAACAGCATCCGCTGGAGCTTCTTGTACTCCTCGGCCCGTTTGGCGTTGTCGTAGGTGCCGGCGGCCGACTGGATCAGGGCGTCGATCTCCGGATCCTTCAGCCGTGCCTTGGCGAAGTTGCCGTTCGACCAGAAGTGCGCCCGGAAGTCCGAGTCGGGATCGCCGACCTGGCTCTCGCCGCGCGTCGTCGTGAAGTCGAATTCGGCGCCGCCCGTCAGCAGCCGCTGGTTCATGGCGACCCGCTCCAGCGCCTCGACCTTCGTCCGGATGCCGACGGCGTCCCACATCGACTTGAGCATCTCGGCCTGGAGCTTGTCCACCTCCCGGGCGATGACCAGGAACTCGACGTCGATGCCGCCCGCGAAGCCGGCCTCGGCCATCAGCGCCTTCGCCTTCGCCGGGTCGTACCAGTAGTACGGCAGGCTCTCGTCGTAGCCGAGCGAGCCGGGCCGTGGGAAGTACTTCTCGGCCCGTCCGATGCCAGACCCGAGCGCTTTCGACAGCGCCTCGTGGTCGATGGCGTAGAGCGCCGCCTGCCGCAGCTTGACGTTGTCGTGGAACTTGCCGCCCTGGGCGTTGAAGATCAGGCGGTAGGCGTTGCCGTCCCAGTCGGCCTCGAGGTAGTTCAGCTTCGGATCGGCCTTCGTGTCGGCGACGTCCTTGCCCTGGATCAGCTCGGTGAAGTCGATGGTGCCGGCCTTCATCTCCAGGATGCGCACCGAGTCGTCGATGATCAGGCGGGTGGTGATGCTGTCGAGGTACGGCAGCTGCTGCCCGGAGGCGTCCTTCATCCAGTAGTTTTCGTTCCGGTTGATGATGACGCGGTCGTTCTTCTTCCACTCGCCAAACTTGAACGGTCCAGTCCCGACCGGGTTGGCCGTCAGCCCATCGGCGCCCGTCTTGTCGAAGGCCGCCTTCGACATCATGTAGGCGTTCGAGTCGTTGAACTGCTGGAGGAGCGTCGGGGTCGGGCCGGTCAGGTTCAGCTTGACCGTGTACGGATCGACGATGACGGCCGGGTTCTTCCAGTCGATGCCGCCCATGACGCCCTTCGCCACGGACTTCGGCTCGTTGATGGCCCGGGTGATGTTCCAGACCATGACCTCGGCGTTCCAGTCGCTGCCGTCGTGGAACTTGACGCCCTTCCGCAGCCAGAAGGTCGCTTCGTTGTCCTTCAGCTCCCACTTCTCGGCAAGGCCCGGGGTGTACTCCCACTGGCCCTTGTCGTTCCGCTCGTAGAAGACCAGCGGATCGAAGATCAGAAAGTGGGTGCCGTCCGACGCGGTGTTGAGGGTGTTGTCGAACGTGAGCCAGTCGTTCTGCACGGCCAGCGTGATGGTTCCGCCCCGCTTCGGCGTGCCGGCTGCTGCTGCGGGCTTCGGGGCCTCGGCAGCCGGCTTGGCGGCTGCCGCCGGCGCAGCCGTGGCCGGCGCGGCAGCGGCGGGCTTCGACTCGGCAGGCTTCGTCTGGGCGGCCGGCGCCTGGGTTGCCGCTGGCGCGGCCGGCTTGGCGGCGTCTGACGCCGGGTTCGGCGCTACGTCACGTCGGAGGCAGGCGGTCAGGCTGACCATGCCCACACTGCCACCCAACAGGAGCATCAGTCGGCGTCGACTGACATGCGTGGAAGATGAGGACTGCATCGTTGCTTCCCCTCCACGATTCGTGACAGCTCCCCGCCATCACGACCTCATGCGTGCTCGTCGGCCTACACGGTTGGGGCCTACACGGTTGGCGAGACAGGATGTCGGTGTCTGCTGCGGGGAACGCTCCTCCTCTGTTGGGGGATGGGGCGGGCTGGAATCGGGCGGCTGCGTCAGCCCCGAACGAGGCTTCGCAGGTAGCGGTCGGCGGCGATGGCGGCCGTTGCGCCGTCGCCGGCGGCGGTGATCGCCTGGGATGCCGAGTCGCGGCGGACATCGCCGGCGGCAAACAGGCCGGGCAGGCTCGTCCGCATCCAGAGGTCGGTTGGGATGCGGCCGGCCTCGTCGAGATCGAGCAGGCTGCCCAGGAATCCGGTGTTGGGGATGAGTCCGACATAGACAAACAGGCCGCTCAGCTCGACGGTGCGCTCGGCATCGGTGGGCAGGTCGCGGACCTGGACGCCCACGATCTCCTCCTCGCCGAGGATCGCGCGGACTTCGGTCTGCGGGCAGACCTCAATCGTGCGCTCGTTCTGGACGCGCTGGACGTAGATGTCCTGGGCGGTGAGCGAGCTCTCACGGTGGAAGAGGACCACCCTGCCGACGTGCTCGGCCAGGGTGAGGGCCTCTTGCAGGGCGGAGTCGCCGCCGCCGACCACGCCAACGGTCTGCCCTCGGAAGAGCGGCGCGTCGCAACTGGCGCAGTGGCTCAGCCCTCGCCCGACGAAGCGCTCCTCGCCCGGCAGCCCGAGCGTGCGGGCATGCGAGCCAGACGCCACGATCGCGGCCCCGGCCTGGTACTCGCCATCGGCGGTCGTGACCCGCCAGCCGCCGCCAGCGGCCGGCGTCAGCGCGGTGACCTCGGACATCGCGAACTCGGCGCCGGCGTTCATGGCCTGCAGCTGGGTGTTCGGCCCCAGCTCGTAGCCGGAGACGCCGTCCGGGAAGCCCGGGAAGTCCTCGATCCTGGTGATGTTGACGAGATGCCCGCCCGGAACGGCCGGCTCCAGGACGAGCGTCGAGCGGCCGGCCCGCGCCCCGAAGAGGCCGGCCGTCAGGGCGGCCATACCGCCGCCCACAACCACGATGTCGAAGTCAGTCATCAGGCTCTCAGTTGTCAGGATTGGCCCTCACCCCCCGCCCCTCTCCCTGTGCGCGGGAGAGGGGGAGTCCGCGCGGTTGTTCAGCACGATCCGTAACCTATCGCGTGTGGTGCTACCGTCGAGAACCAATCCGGCTCCCCCTCTCCCGCGCACAGGGAGAGGGGGCGGGGGGGGTGAGGGCCTTCCCTCGCGCCGAGGGGCGTCGCGCGGGTGAGGGGTGAACCGATACGTTACCGCCAGGGGTCCACGGCGAACGTGCCGCCGTAGCCGGCCGCCATGATCCGCCAGTACCCGTTCGTCTCGCCACCGACGACGGTGACGTGGATCTCGTCGTCCAGGAACATCGGCAGATCCTGGCCTTCGGGCACCGCCAGCCGGGACGCGAACGGCTCCTCGCCGTAGGTGGCCCGTGGGTAGATGTAGTTCTGGATGAGCTGGTAGTCCCAGTACTCAGCAGACTCCATCGTGGCGTTCTTGTGGACCCACTCGATCAGCTGCTCCTTCGTGGTGAAGTTGCCGCGATCCACGAACTGCTGGGCGGTGATCGGGTCGAGCACGAACACGATCTCGGTGTGCGGATCGAAGCCGCGCACGAGGTTGATGACGTGCTTCTCCCAGAACCGCTCGCGCAGGCCGAGCGTGAACGACGTGGCGCGCGCGCCTCGGAAGAGGCTGACCGCGCTCTCTTCAGCCTTGAACCCGTGCTGCACGTGGAACGGATTCCACGGGCTGCGCTCCTCGTTCTCGGCGAAGGTGATGCTGGTGTAGGCGTAGTTGTTGCCCTGCGAGCCGAGGTAGGTGAGCCCTGGCGTCGAGCCGCCCTGGAGGTTGGTCGAGAGCAGTCCCCAGGCCCGCCCGATGGTGGCGTTGGCGTGGTTGTACGGCCCCATCGCCCCGATGCCGGAGTTCATGTTCAGCTCGTGGCGGATCGGGCCGTTGACGACGGCCATCGCCGCTGCCGAGCTGGTGGTGCTCCCACGGGCGCTGACGCCGCTGGCGGCCATCGCCAGGATCACCGGGAAGTACTCTGGCTTCGCGCCGGCCATGACGGCGTTGACGGCGACCTTCTCGACGTCGTAGGCCCAGTACTCGCGGAAGTGGGTGGGCCGCATCCGCCCGATGATCTCGTCACGCTTGCGGCTGGTGTGCCGCAGCATCTCTTCGACGCGCTCCTCGGTCGGCAGCACGATGGGCAGATAGTCTGTCCAGTTGCTCTCCTCGAAGAGGCGGCGCAGGTTCTCCTCGGTGTCCGGCTCCAGCAGGCGCGGCGTGGAGCGGTCGAAGGAGCTGTCCTTCACGTCCTGGCTGTCGAGCGGCCGCGTCAGCCCTTCGATGACTTCCTGCATGAACGGCCTGCCCGTCTTCATGTCGGGGCCGTCGATGTAGGCGCGGAGCTGCGCGGGGGTCTTGCCCATGATCGGCTGCGGGACGTAGACCTGCCGCATGCGCGGCATGCCGTTCATCCGCACCACACTCTGGGTGACCGGGTAGAAAATGTCCGTATGGACCGCGACGGTGGGTACCGCGTACTTGCCGTCGATGCTCATCCCATGCACGGCGACCGCCGGCGCACAGGTGCTTCAATGACCGACGCCGATGACGGCGGCATCTCCATTGGCCTTGATCTCGGCCCAGGTGTCAGGATCGTCCTTGGTGTAGACGCTGTTGATCGGCTTGAAGACCGTCTTGACGCTCGGCAGGTTTTCGGCGAACCACGCCTGCATCTGCTTGAGGAAGATGTCCGAGTCGTCGAAGCGGCAGTCCACCAGGTAGACCGTCTTGCCGTCCAGCGTGTCCAGACGCGGGGCTAACGGTTTGTGGGTGACCTTCGGCGGGAACCCCATGGGGTTGTAGACGGTGAGCTTGTCACCGACGCCCATCGCACCCCTCCTTCGTGGTGCTCCCCGGCCGCGCCAACGCGGCCTCGGGGGCAGGCTGGCATCATACCGCGAACGTGGCCCTGACTCACACCCGACGGAAGACGGCGTCATACACGCGGCAAAGCGAGAGGGGGCCGGTCGCCCGGCCCCCCCTTGAAACCCAGACTCCGAAGCCTGAAACCCAGAACCTCAGAACGTCGAGATGTTCGTTTCCTTCTGGGTCAGGAACTCCAGCAGGACCGGCACGCCTTCCTGGGTCTTCTGGATGCCGCGCTTGAGCGCCGGGACGATCTCGTTCGGATCGGTGATCCGCTCCCCGTAGCACCCGAACGCCTTGGCCATGTCGGCGTAGTTGCCGCTGATGTCGGTGCTGCGGTACTTCTCGGTCGAGACCGGCATCACCTTCAGCTCGATGGCCATCGAGAAGTTGTTCATCAAGCAGGACATGATCGGGATCCGCTCGCGGGCGGCCGTCTCGAAGTCCATGCCCGTGAAGCCGATGGCGGCGTCGCCCCAGAAGTTGACGCACAGCTTGTCGGGGTGGGCCAGCTTCGCGCCCATCGCCAGCCCGAGGCCGTAGCCGAGCTGCGTCGTCTTGCCCCAGCCGATGTACGACAGCGGCGTGGTCGGCTTCCAGAACGGGACGATCTGGTCGCGCGGGCTGCCGGCGTCGTGCGTCATGATCGTGTTCGGGACGTCGAGGGTGTGGAGCATGTCCCAGATCACGCGGTACGGGCTGATCGGCGCGGAGGTGTCCGTCAGCTTCGGGGTCCAGTCCTCGATCCACTTGCCGTGCAGCTCGGCGACCTTCGCCGCCACTTCGCCGCCCCGGCCGTGTGGCTTGCTCTTCAGCCGATCCTTCAGCTCCAGCAGAAGCGCGTCCAGGATCAGGCCGGCATCGCCGATGATGGCGTGCTGCGACTCGACGTCCTTGTTCAGGTCGAGCGAGTCGAGCGTGGCATGGATGATCGTCTTGCCCTTCGGCATCGTCGTGCCGTAGTTGGTGGACGAGAAGCTGCACCCGATGCCGAAGATCACGTCCGAGTTCTGGAGGAACTCCCAGGCGGCGCGCGGCAGCGAGCGGCCGGCGCAGCCCAGCGAGAGCGGATGATTCTCGGGGAAGGCGCTCTTGCCCTGGATGCTGGTGGTGACCGGCGCCTGGAGCAGCTCGGCCAGCTCCTTGAGCTGCGGCCACGCCTCGGCGTAGTGGACGCCCTGGCCCGCGTAGATCACTGGCCGCTGGGCGTTGATCAGCGCCTCGGCGGCTTCCTTGACGAGATCTGGGTCCGGACCGACCTTCAACGCCTTGGTGGGGACGTAGTGGAAGTCGTCCGCGATCTCCGCCGTCATCACGTCGGAGGGGATCTCGATCATGGTCGGGCGGGGCCGGCCGTTGCGCGCCTGGGTGAAGGCCCGCCGCAGGGCGTTCGGGATCTCGTTCGGGAGCGAGACCTGCTCCACCCACTTCGTCACGTGCTGGAAGTTCAGCAGCGAGCTGAAGTTGGGGGAGATGTTCTGGAGGTTGCGGGGGAACCCCATCGGCAGGACGACGATCGGCACGGAGTCGCCATAGGCCTGAGCCACGCCGCCGAAGGCGTTCTCGGAGCCTGGCCCGTGCTGCATCACGAACACGCCGAGCCTCTTGCCCGAGGTGGTCCGGCTGACGGCGTCGGCCATGTGCAGGCCTACACGCTCCTGGCGCACGATGATCGGCCGGACATCGGCGGCCGCCGCGCCTTCGAGAATGTGGTTGACCGGGTACCCGGTGATGAAGTCAACACCTTCGCGCTTGAGGATTTCCCCAACCGCGTGGGACACCTTCATGGTATTCCCCTCCATGGTAGTCCCGACAGGGTACACCGGCCACAGGGCCGGTTTCGAGGCGTGCCCGTTGTGAGTCGTCAGCGATCGGTTGTCAGTGTTGAGGTGTCAGCGATCAGCGATCCGCGATCAGCGGAGGGTACCCTCTCGGTAGCACGCCGAGGCCGCGGCCCACACTCCGCCACGCTGAAGCCGGCGCCACCCCCATCATCGAGGCCGGCGCCACCCCCGTCATCGAAGCTGACGACACCTCCGTCATCCCGAGCGAAACGAGCTTGCGAGTGGAGTCGAGGGATCTTCCCCGTTGCGACTACGCGAAGAAGATCCCTCTACTTCGCTCGTACCTCGCCGCGGTCGGGATGACGGGTGGTGACCGCTCGTTCCTCGCCGCGGTCGGGATGACAGCCCCATCTGACAACTGAGAACTGAATGCTGACAACTCCTGGAGGAGCCTGTGACCGCCCGTCTCGATCTGGTCGACTACCACATCCACACCGCCCGCTGCGGCCACGCGCGCGGCGAGATGGCCGCCTACGTCGAGCAGGCCATCAGGAGCGGCCTCCCCGAGATGGGCTTCTCCGACCACATCTTTCTGTACTGGCTCCCCACGGACGAGCGCGATCCTGAGCTCGCCATGTCCGAGCCGGAGTTCGACCGGTACGTTGAGGACGTGCTCCAGATCCGGGCCGCCTACCCGGACATCACCATCCGCCTGGCCGTCGAAGCGGACTTCATCCCGGACCAGGAGCCGACCCTCAAAGGCATCCTCGACCGCTATCCCTGGGACTACGTGCTTGGCAGCGTCCACTTCATCGGGGACTGGGGCATGGACGACAGCCGCTACTTGGCCGGCTACGACACCTGGGATATCGACGAGCTGTACGAGCATTACTTCTCGCTGGTGCTGCGGGCGGCGGACAGCGGCCACTTCGACACGATGGCCCACCTCGATCTCGTCAAGAAGTTCGGGCACCGGCCCCGCAAGGACACCGCCGACCTGTACGCACGCGTGGCGCGAGGGCTGGCCGCCGCCGGCGTCGCCATCGAGGTCAACACGGCCGGCCTCCACAAGCCCGTGGCTGAGCTGTACCCGCACCTGGACCTGCTCACGGCCTGCCGGAAGGCCGGTGTGCCCGTGACCCTCGGCTCAGACGCCCATGCGCCGGAGGAGGTCGCCCGGGACTTCCCGCTCGCGCTGGACCATCTCAGGGCGGCCGGCTACAGCCGCATCCTGGCGTACCAGGGCCGCCGCCGAGACTGGAAGAGCGTGTAGGAGACTCACGGAGACCGGCGCAAGAGGCTCGGTGTTGTCGCGCAGGGGCCAGGGCAATTGCATGTTCGTTGGCGTTCCCAGAACATGGTAAGACAGGCAGGCGGGGCTTGACTCTACTTTCCGGTAACAGCTGGCGTCCGGGGCTGGCGGAGAGGAGGGGGACAGCAAACGAGCCACGCGGTGGTGTACCGTCGGGGTGTTCAAACTCGACGAAACGACCGGGTGGCTCGCAGGGCCTGGCGACGAGCCACGACCACGGGCCGGCCGGCAATGCCCTGCCGGCGATCCCGGTCGGGCTGGTCGCGCGGGTGGGCAGCGTCGGCACGCAGCGACTGGGGCTGCCGCTGGCGTTCGTGCGGGCAGATGTCCAGGATCCGAGCACGGCGGCTCACGAGTGGGCGTTGCTCCGGGCCGCGGTGCGGGTCATGGGGCCCGAGGACGCGCTGGTGCTGGATGCCGGCTTCGAGATCCGGCAGCGCCAGGACGCCGAGGCGACGCGCTGCTACGTGGCGCGGGCGGCCAAGAACGTGACCGGTTGTGGGTCGTGGGGAGCAATTCGCTCCATCATTGTCCCCCACGACCTATGACCCATGACCCACCCCGCCGTCACACGGCGACGGCCGCCTGCCCTTCCAGCACCGACTGCGCGATGCGGTCGCCGGTCTCGGCGCAGAGCAGCGCCTGCTCGCCGGCCCGGGCCGTGTCCGGGGTCCGCAAGCCCTGATCCAGCGCCTGGAGCACTGCCGTCTCGACGGCCGTCGCCTCGGCCTCCAGCTTGAGGCCGTGCCGCAGCAGCATCCCGACGCTGAGGATGGTTGCCAGCGGGTTGGCAAGGCCCTTCCCCGCGATGTCCGGGGCGCTCCCATGGATCGGCTCGTAGAGGCTGGCCCGGCCGGCCCCGAGGCTGGCAGACGGCAACATCCCGAGTGAGCCGCCGAGCATCGCCGCGAGGTCCGTGAGCAGGTCGCCGAACAGGTTGTCGGCCACCACCACGTCGAAGTCCGTCGGGCGGCGGGTCAGGTGCATCGCGCAGGAGTCGGCCAGCATGTGTCCGAACTCGACGTCCGGGTACTCGGCGGCCACCCGCTCGGCCACGATGCGCCAGAGCCGCGAGGTCGCCATCACGTTCGCCTTGTCCACCGAGGTCACCTTCTTGCGGCGGCCCTTCGCCAGCTCGAAGGCGGCGCGCACGGCCCGCTCGATCTCCTGCTCGGTGTAGAGGGTCGTGTCCACGGCCCGCGTGCCCGACTTCGTCTGCCAGATCTTCTTCGGCTTCGCGAAGTAGGTGCCACCCGTCAGCTCGCGCACGAACAGCAGATCGACGCCGGCGATGACCTCCGGCTTGAAAGTCGAGTTGTCGATCAGCGCGGGCAGGGTGCGGACCGGGCGCAGGTTGGCGTAGAGACCCAGCCCCTTCCGCAGCCCGAGCACGGCCTGCTCCGGCCGGACCTCCGCCTTCGGATCGTCCCACTTCGGGCCGCCGACCGCGCCCAGCAGCACGGCGTCCGCCTTCTTCGCGGCGGCCAGCGTCTCCGGCTTCAGCGGCGTCCCGTAAGCGTCGATGGCTGCGCCGCCGACGGTGTGCTCCTCCAGGTCAAAGGTGTGGCCGAAGCGGCGCTCGACGCCGCGAAGCACCTTCACGCCCTCGGCTACCACCTCGGGGCCGATGCCGTCGCCCGGCAGCACGACGATCTTGAACCTCTTCTTGGCTGGCATAGTGTCACTCCCTCACAGGCCAGTGTGGCATCACGAGAAAGCCCTCACCCCCGGCCCGCTGCGCGGCCGAGAATCGCGCCGCGCAGCGGGCCAGGGGTGAGGGCGCTGTCAGAAGCAGAAGCCGCGCGCGGCTAACGCGCGGGCACGGCGACCACCGACTGCACCGCCTTCATGATCTCGTGCAGGTCGGGCTCGAGGACTTCCTTCTTGTGGTCGGCCACCAGCTTGAACTGCTTGAACGCCTCCAGCAGATCGTAGGTGCCCACCGCGTACCCGATCTTGCCAAGCTCCACCCGCAGCGCGTGGCGGCCGGAGTGCTTGCCCATGACCAGCTTGCTCTCGGCGCGGCCCACGGACTGCGGCGTCATGATCTCGTAGGTCGTCGTGTCCTTGAGGACGCCGTCCTGGTGGATGCCCGACTCGTGCGCGAAGGCGTTCCGGCCGATGATCGCCTTGTTCGGCTGCGGCCCCTGGCCCGTGAACTCAGCCAGCATGTCGCTGGTCGGGCAGAACTGGGTCGCGTCGATCTGCGTCTCGAAGCCGGTGTAGAAGTCCTTGCGGACCTTCAGCGCCATCACGACCTCTTCGATCGAGGCGTTGCCGGCCCGCTCGCCGATGCCGTTGATGCAGCCCTCAACCTGCCGCGCGCCAGCCCGGATCGCCGCCAGCGAGTTCGCGACGGCCATGCCCAGGTCGTCGTGGCAGTGGACCGAGATCGTCGCCTTGTCGGCGTTCTTGACCTTGCCCCAGACGCCCGCGATCAGCTCGCCGAACTCGTCCGGCATCACGTAGCCGACGGTGTCCGCGATGTTGATCGTCGTCGCGCCAGCCTCGATGACGGCCTCGATGACCTCGTACAGGTAGTTCCAGTCCGAGCGCGTCGAGTCCATCGGCGAGAACTCGACGTCCGAGCAGTACGCCTTGGCGCGCGCCACCATCGCCACCGCCCGCGCCTTGCCCTCTTCGCGCGAGATGCGGAACTGCCGCTCCAGGTGGATGTCCGACGTTGACATGAACGTGTGCAGGCGCGGGTTCTCCGCGACCTTCACCGCTTCCCAGAGGGTGTCGATGTCCTCGGGGACGGCCCGCGCCAGCCCCGTGACGATGCGCCCCTTGATCTCGCGGGCGATCTGCTGTACGGCGGCGAAGTCATCCGGGGAGGCGGCCGGAAACCCGGCTTCGATCACGTCCACATTCAGTCGCTCGAGCTGCTTGGCAAACAGGAGCTTCTGCTCAGACGTCATCGAGAAGCCGGGCGACTGCTCCCCATCGCGCAGCGTCGTGTCGAAGATGCGTACGTGTGCCACGGTCGTCTCTCCGGGGGTGTTGGATCGCAGGTCGTAGGTCCTGGGGAGGGGAGGCGTCCCCACCACCCAGGACCCACGATCCATGACCCTACATCAGGCTTGCTTCTGAATGAACGGCATCATGGCGCGGAGCTCCGCACCGACCTTCTCGATCTGGTGCTCGGCGCCACGGGCGCGCATCGCCTTGAGCTTCGGCGCGCCAGCCACGTTCTCCAGGATCCAGGTGTTGGCGAACGTGCCATCCTGGATCTCGCGGAGCAGCTGCCGCATGTTCTCCTTGACGTGCTCGTCCACGATGCGCGGCCCGGCGTAGTAGTCGCCGAACTCAGCCGTGTTGCTGACCGAGTAGCGCATCAGGCTGAGGCCGCCACGGTAGAACAGGTCCACGATCAGCTTCAGCTCGTGCAGGCACTCAAAGTACGCCAGCTCCGGCGCGTAGCCCGCGTCGACCAGCGTCTCGAAGCCGGCCTGCACCAGGGCGCTGACGCCGCCGCAGAGCACCGCCTGCTCGCCGAAGTTGTCGGTCTCGGTCTCGTCCTTGATGTTGGTCTCGACGATGCCGGCCCGCGCCGAGCCGATGCCCTTGCCGTACGCCAGGGCCGTGCGCTTGGCGTTGCCCGTGTAGTCCTGGTGGACCGCCAGCAGGGCCGGCACGCCGTTCCCCATCACGTACTGGTCGCGAACCAGGTGGCCCGGGCTCTTCGGCGCGATCATCGAGACGTCGATGTTGGCCGGCGGGGTGATCAGGCCGTACAGCAGGTTGAAGCCGTGCGCCACCATCAGGGTGTCGCCGTCCTTCAGGTTCGGCAGGATGTCGCGCTCGAAGATCACCTTCTGTGACTCGTCCGGCGTGACGATCATGATGATGTCGGCGGCCTTGGCCGCCTCGTCCGCGTTCAGGACGGTGAGGCCGTCAGCCTTCGCCTTCGCAGCGGACTTCGAGCCCTCGTACAGCCCGACGACAACGTCGCAGCCGCTCTCCTTCAGGTTCAGCGCGTGCGCGTGGCCCTGGCTGCCGTAGCCGATGACGGCGATCTTCTTGCCCTGAAGCAGCGACAGGTCGGCGTCGGACTCGTAATACACGTTGAGTGCCAAAACAATCCCCTCCAATGACGGGTCATAGATCTTGGATCGTGGGTTATAGGGGTTCTGTGCTCAGTCTTGCGCCACCCAGAGAGAGCATCGTGCTCCCCCATGACCCAAGACCTACCACCTGTGACCCTCGCTAGGATACTTCGCGCAGGCGGAGCGCCTCGCGCCCCTTCTCCTGGCCAGCCATGACGCCGCGCGCCATCGCCACCAGCCCCGTCCGCACCATCTCCTTGATGCCGTACGGCCGGAGCATCGAGATCATCGAGTCGATCTTGTCCGTCGGGCCGGTCACCTCGACGGTCAGCGAGTTGGTCGAGATGTCCACCACACGGCCCCGGTAGACATCCACCATCTGCAGGATCTCGGTCCGGAGCGTGGTCGACTTCGACGTGACCTTGACCAGCGCCAGCTCACGCTCGACCGTCTGGTCCTCGGTCAGGTCCGAGACCTTCCGGACCTCGATGACCTTGTACAACTGCTTGATGACCTGCTCGACGGCCGTCTTGGAGCCGTCCACCACCATCGTGAGCCGCATCACGTGCTGCTCGTGCGTCTTGCCGATGGTCAGCGAGTCGATGGCGAAGCCCCGCTGCCGGAACAGCGAGACCACCCGGTTCAGGACGGCCGGCCCGTCCGCCATCGTGGCAACCAGTGTGTGCTTCAACGGAGAGCCTCCTACGCGTGAACCGGGGCTGGCGCCGCCGGGGCAGCCGGCGCGGCGGCCGGGATCGGCGTGGCAATCGCAGCGGGGACGTACGGGGTATCCGGGATGACCTCGGAGAGGGCCGCGCCCGACGGGACCATCGGGAAGACGTTCTCCTCCCGGTAGACGCAGAACTCCACCAGGGCCGGGCCAGGATGCGCCCGCGCCGCCGCGATAGCGGCGTTCAGCTCAGACGGCTTCGTCACGCGCCAGCCGGGGATCGCGTAGGCCTCGGCCAGCTTGACGAAGTCCGGCGTGCCCGTCGCCAGATCGACGTGCTGGTAGTTGCCTTCCCAGAACAACTGCTGCCACTGGCGGACCATGCCCAGGTAGCCGTTGTTGACGACGGCGATCTTGACCGGCACCCGGTCCTGGATCAGCACGGCCAGCTCCTGCAGGTTCATCTGGAAGCAGCCGTCGCCGGCGATGGCCCACACTTCCTTGTCTGGCCGCGCCACCTGCACGCCGATGGCCGCCGGCAGCGAGTAGCCCATCGTGCCGAGGCCGCCAGAGGTCTGGAACTGGCCCGGCTCCTCGAAGGGGTAGTACTGCGCCGCGAACATCTGGTGCTGGCCGACATCCGCCACGATGTACGCCTTGCCGTCTGTCGCCTTGGTGATGGCGTTGATGACCTGGGGCGTGAACAGGTGCGGGGTGTCATCCGGGTACTGCTTGAGCGGGAACTCGCGCTTCCACTCCGCGATCTGCTCAAACCACTCGTCGTGGCTCTCGCACTCGCCGATCTCCGGCGTCAACTTGTTGAGCACGCGCTTGACGTCGCCCACAATCGGGACGTCCACGCGGACGTTCTTGCCGATCTCAGCCGGGTCGATATCGATGTGGACGATCTTCGCCTTGGGCGCGAACGCCGAGAACTTGCCGCAGAAGCGGTCGTCGAAGCGGTTGCCGATGCCGATGACCAGGTCGGCCTGATCGACCGAGTACGACGAGTAGACGTAGCCGTGCATGCCGGGCCAGCCGTTGTACAGCCGGTGCGACTGCGGGAAGCTGGACAGCCCGAGCAGCGTGTTGACCACCGGGATGTCGGTCTTCTCGGCGAAGGCGAGCAGCTCCGCGCTGGCCTGCGAGATCAGCACGCCCTGCCCGGCGATGATGACCGGCCGCCTGGCCCGCTCGATGAGGCGCGCGGCCTTGCGGATCTGGACAAGGCTGCCCTCAAACGTCGGCTGGAAGCCCGGCAGATCGACAGCGGTCGGGTAGACGAAGTCGGCCTCGTTGAGGAGGACGTCCTTCGGGATGTCGATGTGGACTGGCCCCGGCCGGCCGTGCCGCGCGATGTAGAACGCTTCCTTGACGATGCGCGCCAGATCGCGGGTGTGCCGCACGAAGTAGTTCTGCTTCGTGACCGGGATGGTGATGCCCGAGATGTCGGCTTCCTGGAAGGCGTCCGTGCCGATCATCGCCGAGGGGACGTTGACGGTGATGGCGACGATGGGCGATGAGTCCATGTGCGCGTTCAGGATGCCGGTGACGAGGTTGGTGGCCCCCGGGCCGGACGTGCCCATGCACACGCCGACGTCGCGCTTGACGCGGGCGTAACCGTCGGCCATGTGCGCGGCGGCCTGCTCGTGCCGGACCAGCAGGTGCCGCATGGGATGTTTGTGCATCTCGTCGTAGAGCGGCATGATGGTGCCGCCCGGAATGCCGAAAATGACTTCGACGCCCTCTTCGTGGAGCGCCTTGCTCAGGATCTGCGACCCGTTCAACCGCATCCCGTCTCTCCCCGCCTGGGTGATAGGTCCTGGGTCGTAGGTGTTGGGGATCCGCCGTGACGCGCGGCCATCGCACGCCACCATGACCCAAGACCCATGATCCAACACGCACACAATGTGGCCCTCGCCTGCACGGGACGAGGGCCACTCGCGGTACCACCCGGCTTGATGCGCGCGGCGACCAGCTCACCCACCACACCGCCGTGTGTCGTGGGGCCAGGGACGTCAGACGGAGGCCACAAAAAAACCCTCGCCCGACAGGGACGAGAGTTACTCGCGGTACCACCCTGGTTGACGCTGCCTCGCGGCGCATCCACTCTTGGCGCTCTCTCGTGCGCCACTCCGTCGTCAGCTACTTGGCTCCGGCTGTCCAGTGAGGGCAGCTACGCCGTTCGCATCGGCCGCTCGGGGGGGAGTTCTGGCTGCTTGATGCACCGGGCTCACACCTGCCCCCGGCTCTCTGAGCAACACGGCAACCGTACTGGTCCCCGTCAACGCGTTTGCTATGCACTTGTTGCGGGGCAGTGTACGGGACGCCCAGGCCCGCTGTCAACTCGAACGCGCGGCATCACGGCACACCGCAATGCTGGGGACGAGCCTCTATCCTTCGGAACGTCGATGGTCGTTGACGCGGCCTCTTCTGCAATCGAAGCACGCGTCTGACGGGCCCAACACGCAGCCGTTCGTTCGGAGGCTCCTCGGTCAGCGCCTGCGGATTGATCGCTCGCTGACGACAAGCACGTGCCCGGCGGGATCAGCGTCCAGAATCTGGCTCAGATGCAGACGAACGTTGGCAATCCCCTTGTCCATCGTCCAGAGCATGCGTCGCACACTGCCCGCGGGGCTTTGCATCGGTGCGCGCATCGCTTCGGTACACAAGAACGTTCCGCGCTGAGGCGGGCCGGCCGCGAGGCCGACATGGCATCATCCTGCCCGCCCGCAGCGTGGCAACATCAGGCCTGAAGGTGGGCAGTGGACACGACAGGGGTGAACAGCGCGTGCAACAGCTGGCCGGCAAGCTCATCGCCATTGAGGGCATCGATCAGGCGGGCAAGCAGACCGTCTGCCAGTGGCTCGCCGAGACCCTGCGCGCCAACGGTGTCCCCGCCGAGCAGACCGGCTTTCCCGACTACAGCACGCCGCTCGGCCAGGAGATCACCGCGTTTCTCTCGGGGCAGCGCGCCTACCCCGCCGAGGCTCGTCAACTGCTCTACGCCGCCAACCGCTGGGAGCGCGCCGCCGAGCTGCGCTCCTGGCTGGCGGCCGGGACGGCCATCGTCGTGGACCGCTACTCGGCGTCGGGGATCGCCTACGGCGCGGCGCAGGGGCTCGACATGGCCTGGATGCGGGAGGTCGAGCGCGGTCTGCCGCCCGCCGACCTGACGATCCTGCTCGACATCGCGCCCGAGGTCTCCCTGGCCCGCAAGACGACCGCCCGCGACGCCTACGAGACGCGCCTGGATCTGCTGGCGGCGGCCCGGGCGGCGTACCACACCCTGGCGCAGGCGCCGGGCTGGCTGGTGGTCGACGCCGCCGCCGACCGCGACACCGTCCGAGAGCGCGTGCTGGCTGCCCTGCAACAGCATCTGGCCGCGTAGGGCCGGGCCTCGCTACGCCTTCACTCAGCCCTTCACCGCGCCGGCGCCCCAGCCCTTGACCAGGTAGTTCTGCGTCAGGATGAAGAACAGCAGCGCCGGCACGGTAATGACCACGCCGGCCGCCATGATGACGCCCCAGTCCGTCATCGGACGGTTCAACAGGTCCGCCAGCCCGACCGGCAGCGTTTTCATGCGGTCCGTGTTCATCAGGATCAGCGCGAACAGGTACTCGTTCCACGCCACAATGAACGTGAAGATCGAGGTCGCGATCACGCCCGGCAGCGAGAGCGGCAGCACCACGTGGATGATCGCCCGAGCGCGCGTCGCCCCGTCGATCCAGGCCGCCTCCTCAAGCTCCAGCGGGATGCTCTGGAAGAACGCCCACAGCAGCCACGTCGCAAACGGCAGCCCGAGGGCCACGTAGGTCACCGTCAGCCCGATGTAACTGTCTGTCAGGCCGATGGCCTTGAACCAGACGAAGAACGGGATGATCAGCACGATAGGCGGGAACATGTACCCGAGCAGGATCAGCGTGGCGAGTTTGCCGCGGCCAGGATACCGATACCGCGTCAGGCTGTACGCCGCCAGCGTGCCGATCAGGATGCTCAGGACGGTGGAGCCGACCGCCGCGACGATGCTGTTCCAGAGGAAGGTCAGAATCAGCGACTCCTCGAACAGCAGCCGGAAATTCCGCAGTGTCGGTTCGCGGGGAAGGATCGCCGGCGGGTAGGTGATGACCTCACCCGGCGGCTTCAGCGAGGTGAGCAGCATCCAGACCAGCGGCACCACGCAGTAGCCCGTGAGCAGCGCGGCGCCAGTGTAGATCATCACCTGGTACCCGAGCTTGCGCGCACGAGCACCAGTCAGCCAGGGGGACGACGCCGGCGCCGATGCAGGCGACGGAGCGGGAGCGGCGGCCTGACCGATCATGCGTGTGCCTCGTCGGTCTGGAAGTAGCGGAAGTAGAAGTACGCTGCCACGAGCAGCATGAAGAACATGATGTTCGCCAGTGCAGCGCCCTCGCCGGCCTGGAACAGCCCGAAGATGCGGTGGTAGGTGTACATCGGCAGGATTCGGACGAACTCGCCCAGGCCTCCATAGGACTGGCCGCCCCACATCCACACGATGTCGAACTTGGTGAACATCCAGACAGACCGCAGCAGGATCACGATGAACAGCACCGTCTGGATCTGCGGCAGCGTGATGTGGATGAACCTGCCGACCGCTCCAGCGCCGTCCACCTTCGCGGCATCGTAGAGCTCGGGCGGGACCGTCTGGAGGCGCGCCAGGATCGAGATCAGCACGAACGGAAAGAACGTCCAGACGCTGATCATGCAGAGGGTCCAGAAGATCCAGTCCGGCCCGAGCCAGAGGGGCGGGCGGGCGGTGATCCCCGTCCCGACGATCAGGTGGTTGGCGATGCCGTACTGGTTGTTGAAGACCCAGCGCCAGATGATCACCGACAGGGTGATCGGGATCATGTACGGGAAGAGCGCAACGCCTCTGACCAGCATCCGCCCCTTGAAGTCCTCGTTGAGCAGCAGCGCCGCCCCGATCCCCAGCACCAGTTGGGCAACCACGGTGACGATGGCGTAGAGCAGTCCGAGCCAGAAGCTGTCCCAGAACTGTCGGTCATTCAGCAGGAAGAACGCGTAGTTCTGGAGCCCAACCCAGGTACCGACTGGCTGGATCGTGTGCTTCTGCTGAAACCCCAGCCAGAGGTTGTAGAGGACCGGGTAGCCGAGCAGGGCGGTCAGGGTCAGGACGGCCGGCAGCACCAGGATCACGCCCGGCAAATCCCTGCTGGTACGGATCCGCATGACGAGGCCAGCAGGCTGAACGCTCAGAGACGCGCGCGGCAGTACGCTCATCGAGACTCCCGTGTGCGGGGTTCTGGGTGTCAGGTTTCAGGTTTCAGGACGTGCGCGCGGCAGCCACTGAAACCCGAAACCCAGAACCCGACACCCCGGAAGATCAGGCTTTCTTGATCGTCGCCTTGGCGTTGTTGACAATCGCGAGAGCCTTCTCCTGGCCGGACTTCATAGCCTCGGCCGGCGAGACGCCCTTCGACACCACTGCCGTCACCATCTCGCCCATGATCCCGGCGTTCGCTACGTCCGTGGCCCAGGGGATCTTCTTGTCCGTCTCGTTCAGCAGGAAGAGCGGACGGGCGTGCTGCTCGGCCAGGTTCTTGTTCTGCACGTCGATCCAGCTTCCCCACTTCTTGACGATGGCGTTGTCCTTGTAGGCCGCGTCATCCTCCACGCCCTTGATCGGCGGGTTCAGGTGGACCGGCACCGTCAGACAGAAGTCACGCATGTTCTCGCGCTTGTAGATGACCTCACTCAGGAACTCAGCCGCCGCCTCCGGGTTCGGCGAGCTCTTGTGGATGACCATCGTGTCGTCCATCGACTGGGTCACCCGGACCTTGCCGCTCGGCCCGAGCGGCATCTGGATCATCTTGTAGGTCTCGGGATTCTGTTTGTCGGCGGGGGCGTACTGCGAGAGGTAGCCGATGGAGCGTCCCCAGAGCCGCGCCGAGGCGGCCTTGCCGAGCGCCATCGTGTTCATCGTCTCGACGTACCCATCTGCCAGCCAGCCCGGCGGCAGCACGTCCTGAATCTGCTTGTAGTAGTCCAGGACCGCCGCCATCTGGTCGCTGACCAGGGCCGGCATGCCGTCCTTGTCCCACAGCGAGCCGCCGTTGCCGCCCACAAACTCGAAGACGTCTTCGTTGAACCAGAGCGCGGCGTTGCCCGCGAGGTGTATGCCGTAGCGGTCGTTGGTGGTCAGCGCCTTGGCCCACTGGTGCCACTCGGCCCAGGTCGTCGGCTCCTTGAGGCCGGCCTGATCCGAGAGATCTTTGCGGATCAGCAGCATGTCCGTGCCCCAGGTCCAGGGCAGCCCCCAGACCTTGCCGTCCCAGCGCGCCCAATCCACGAACATCTCGTGCCAGGGGGTCCGTGCCTTCACCGCCTCGTAGACGTCGTCCAGTGGCCTGACCAGATCCCGCCCAACAGCCCAGGCCATGCCCTGATTGAACCCGTTCACCAACTCTGGCGGTGAGCCGGCCGCGTGCGCCGCCAGGAGCTTCGTCTCCATGTCCGCCCAGCCGAGCACGGTCGGTTCGACGGTCACGTTCGGATGGGTCTGCTTGAACTGCGCCGCCATCTCCTCGACGTGCTTGACGGACTTCGGATCGGACTCCTGATGCCAGAACTTGATGGTGATGGGCTGCGTCGTGTTTGGCCCCTTCGCCGCCGGCGCCGGGTTCGCGGCAGCGGCCGGCTTGGCCGCTTCGGCTGGCTTCGCCGCCTCGCCCGGCTTTGCGGGCGCTGGGGCCGACGCTGGCGCAGCGGCTGGCGTACACGCAGCAACGGCGGTCGCGGCGGCAGCGATCAGGGTGGCAGTCAGAAAGCGACGACGACTCAGCGCGGTGGGCAGGGTCCGTTCGACTCGATGCTCGTTCGGCACGGCGTCTCCTCCACAGTGAGGCGTTCCGGGCGGCCAGACAACGAGACAACTGACGCGGCGCACCTCGCGGCGGGAGTTCTGGGCGCTTCACAGCGCCAGGGCGCTGGATGTCGCACACGAATCCGCACGCACATCACGCCCGAGAGACATCGTCAGTCACCTGGCAGCATTCTGACGAGTCGGGGATGTCCTGTCAAGATTGTCATACAGTTTTATCTGACAATAGCTACATTGGGTGGTTCGTTCGAACCTGTCAGGTCGTACCCTGGACCCTCGGACCGGGTACGGGGCGGCCCCGGGGTCAGAACGGCCCCTGGAGCGCGCCTCAAGCCCGCCGGGCGGCTACCTCCCGACGACCGTCGAGACCGCCACCACGGCCGCCGTGCTGCCCGTGTTCCCGGACAGCCACGCCTTCCCCATCTCGGACAGGGTCCACGCGCCCGGCGCGTACGTCTGGAGCATCTGCCCGACTCGGTACTGGCCAGGAGCCTCGTCGAAGCGCAGCCGTGACTCGAAGCGCGAGACGGCGCCCGGCGGCAACTGGCCGGTCGCCGCGCCAGCCGGGGCGGCCTCCAGTGTCGTGACGGCGTCGCCGACCGGAATCAGGTAGGTGACCAGCACGCTCGATTGCTCGGCGCATCATGTTCGACAACGGGAGGACGCTCAGGGCGATTGCATGTTCATTGGTGTCCCCGAAGCATCATGGAACGGGCGGTCGGGGACTGAAGTCCCCGCCTACCATCCTGCAGTCGCTGCGCGACGCTCCAGTCGCACCAGTGCCTGCCGTTCCCGGCGGCCGTCGCGCAGCGAC
>JADZEM010000221.1 GCA_020850535.1 Chloroflexota bacterium | reverse complement strand
GACGGACGCTCAGCCTCTTCTCACTCGGCCTCCGCTGGCTCGACCGCGCACGCCTCCACTTCGTTCCCCTCTCCCCTCACCTCTCCCTCCCTTTCACCTGACCAGGAAAACTGTCGGGTACTGAGCCTCCAGGGGAGAGGGGAGTAGACTGAGGCGTCGCGCCTCTCCCGCGCACAGGGAGAGGGATGTCGACGCAGGCGATAGTTGCGCCGCGCAGCGGTCGGGGGGTGAGGGCTGTCCCGACTAGCCCAGGACCGGCTGGACGATCTCGCCGCCCGACGGCTGGCCCGAGGGTACCCGCTTCGTCGCCACGCCCTTGCTCGCCCAGAAGATCTCGGCGATCTGCTGCGTGCCGGCCAGCAGGTCGAGCGCCGCCTGCTTGTTGATCTGCTGCTTGACCGTCGAGGTCAGCTTGGCCGTCTTCCACACGATGTCGTGCAGGTTCGGGGCCTTCTCCAGATGCTCGGGCCTGAAGTAGTCCGACCAGAGCACAATGATCTCGTGCTCGGCGATCTTCGCGTGCTCCTCCTTGACCGCGACGTGGCGGCTGAAGGTGTGCAGCTTCTCGGTGCTGTTCAGTTCCCCGAGGCCTTCGATCAGATCGACCATGCGGATGATGGTGTGGGCGGCGAGCTGTGCGGTGTGCGGATCGTAGATGCCGCAGGGAACGTCGCAGTGTGCGGCAGCATCCTCAGCCGGCAGCGCGCGCAGGCCAGCGGCAATCATTCGATCGACCAGGCTCATCGATCCATCTCCCAGGTTCAGGTTGTGTAACCTAGAAAAGTGTACCCCGGGAACGCACACCGGGCGAATTTCCCCTCTGGGAGCGATTGTGGCGCGTCGATCTGCCCCGCCGGCCCTGGCCGCCGCCGGCCTGCTGCTGGCCCTGATCCTGTGGCTTGCAGGGCAGCGGCGAGTGTCCGTGCGGGGCCGCAGCATGGTCCCCGCGCTCGACGAGAACGAGCTGGTGCTCGTCGATCTGCTGGCCTACTGGCCCTCGGCCCTCCGCTGCCCCCGACGCGGCGACCTCGTCCTGGCCGACGGGCAGACGGTGGACGGACCATCGCTGCTGCTCAAGCGGGTCGCCGGGCTGCCGGGCGAGGTGGTCACGCTGGCACGGGATACGCTGCTGATCGACGGCGAGCCGCTCGATCTCGGGCGGGCCGTCGTCGGATCGTCGCCGGGCGCCTGGGCGCTCGGCCCAGACGACTACTTCCTGCTGAGCGAGAACCTCGCCGTGGGCACGGACAGCCGCCACGTCGGCCCGTTCACACGGTCGCAGCTGCGGGGCCGAGCGTGGCTGGTGTACGGGCCGGAGGTGCGTTGGTTGGCGCGCTCAGGTGGTCGGTAGCCCCTCACCCCGCCCCGCGCCGGCGATCAGCTGAGCGTGTTGACTGGGCAGCGCGGGGCCTGCCCCAGCAGCAGCCGCGCCGCCTCCTCGCCGGCCAGCCGCTGGAGCGCCGCCGCCGCCTCGTCCGAGTACCACGCGGCGTGCGGCGTGATGATGCAGTTCTCCAGCCCGAGCAGCGCGCTGTCCCGCGCGATAGGCTCGGTCTCCATCACGTCGAGCGCCGCCCCCGCGATCTCCCCCGCCCGCAACGCCGTCGCCAGCGCATCGGCGTCCACCAGCCCGCCCCGCGCCGTGTTGATCAGGAACGCGCTCGGCTTCATCAAGCGCAGCGCCCGCTCGCCGATCAGGTGGCGCGTCTCGGCGGAGAGCGGCGCGTGGATCGAGACGTAGTCAGCTGTCTGGAGCAGCTCGTCCAGGCCCACCGGAGTGACATTCCGCTCGGCGAACGCCGAGGCCGGCAGGGCCGGATCGTGGGCGATCACCCGGATGCCGAAGCCCTGCGCCTTCGCGGCCGTCAGCGAGCCGATCCGCCCCAGCCCGATGATGCCGAGCGCCCGGCCGCGCAGCCGACCGACTGGCTTGAGCGGTTCGACGCTCCAGACGCCGCGCTGCACGCCCTCGGCCGCCACGATCAGCTTGCGGGCAATCGCCAGCAGCAGGGTGATCGCGTGGTCCGAGACCTCGTCGGTGCCGTAGTCAGGGACGTTGCAGACGTAGATCCCACGCTTCGTGGCTGCTGGCACGTCCACCGTGTCAAAGCCGACGCCGTATCGGACGATGCCCTTGCAGCGGTCGAGCGTCGCGAGCACGCGCGCGGTCAGCGGCGCGTACTGCGTGAGGATGACCTCGGCCCCGGCCAGCGCGCGGATCAGCCCCGCTTCGTCTTTGACATGCTCGCGCACCAGCTCCGCGCCGATCCCCTCGAGGATGGCGCGCTCCTGGGCAACGTCCGGGTAGTCGGCATCGGTGATGACGGCGCGGAATCGTGGCGAACTCACGGCGGCTCCAGCGGCGGCCGGCCCTGAGGCCAGGCGGCGACGGTGAGATGGCGGCGACGGTGAGATGGCGGCGACGGTGAGATGGCGGCGTGCGGGTGTACCGTGCAGATTGTGGCAGGCTGCACCGCGAGCGCTCAAACGCGCGCTCAGCTCACCATCACGCCGGCCGCCGCCAGTGCACACGCGTCCCAGGCGTGCGTTTCGTGCAACGCCCTTCTGCGCGCGCGCCCAACGCCAGCGGCGGCGCGCAGAGCAATTGCATGATGAGCGCGTCGCGCAGCGTCGTCAGGGCTTGAAAGCCCCGCCTACCATCCTGCAGTCGCTGCGCGACGCTCCAGTCGCACCAGTCCCTGCCGTTTCCGGCGTCCGTCGCGCAGCGACTGAATGCGTGTAGGCGGGGACTTCAGTCCCCGACCGACCGTTCCATGATCCTTCGGGTACACCAATGAACATGCAGTCGCCCTGCGACGGCGACCCCTGCCGCTGGTACCGGCACCTCCGGCAGCAACACGCCGCCGGCGGCCAGCTCGCCCACGCCGTAGCGTTCACGCCGCCATACCTGGCACTCGCCTCGCCTCCGGGGCTGTCATGCAAGTGACAGCCCCGGGGCGCCCGCGGGAACGTCACCAGATCGCCCGTGGTGCTACACTCCTACGGGAGCGCGGCTTCCTTCGCCATCCTGCATGCTGCAACCTCATTGAGGTGCGGAGCGCAGAGGTCTTCGCAACGCAGCCTCGCACGAGCGCGATTCACCTGGAGATGTGGCGACCTGCCGTAGCGCGAACGCATCCTTGGGATGCTCGCCGTGGCAGCAGCGCAGAGGCCGGGCCGGGTCGCCGGTGGTTGCGCGAGGCGCCCCTCGCAGTGCATCGTTCTCAAATAGGGCGGGGGGCGTTGATGCAGGATCGCACCAGGGGTGGACGGTGAAGATACTCGTCGCTGAGGACGACGCCGATATCCGAGATCTCCTGGAGATCGCCTGTCTCACGCTCGGCCACTCCGTGCGCCTCGCCCGCGACGGCCAGGAGGCGTGGGAGCTGTTCCTCGTGGATGGCGCAGACGTCATCATCAGCGACTGGCTCATGCCGCGCATGCAGGGCACCGAGCTGTGCCGCCGCGTCCGGGCCAGGGACGACGTGCCCTACGTCTACTTTGTGATCCTCACGGCGCTCGACGGCGAGGATCGCATGCTCGAAGGCATGCAGGCCGGCGCTGACGACTATCTCACCAAGCCGTTCAGCATCGGCGCGCTCCAGGCCCGGCTCGTGGCCGCCCAGCGGGTGACCACGCTGCACCGCGCCCTGGCCCAGCGAGACGCCGAACGCGCGCTCTCCCTGGCCCGCCACGCGGCGGTCTTGCGGGTCGCGCGCAGCCTCGCCGCCGAGGGCGATCCGGCCGCCCTGTTGCGGAACGTCGTTGAGGAGGCCGTGGCGCTGATCGGCGGCGAGGGCGGCGCCCTCTACCGCTGGGATGAGCAGCAGCAGTGTCTGACGCCGGTCGCCGCATCTCAGCACGCATTGCGAGATGGCTCACATCCGGACGGCCCGTTCCAGGGCAACCGTGACCTTCACCTGGGTGAGGGGGCTGTCGGGCGGGCGGCCGAGCTGCGTACGCCGGTCGTCGCGCACGCCGGCACGCCGGAGGCCGAGGTTGTCGCGCCGCTCCTGCACGATGGACGACTCGTGGGCGCGCTGGCGATCGGCGTCGGCCAGACAGGACGTTCGATCACTGCCGAGAACGTCGAAAGCCTGGAGATGCTCGCCAGTGTGGCAGCGGCAGCGCTGGTCGGGCTGGAGCGCGCCCAGCTGGTCGCCGTGGCCCTGGCCGCCCGCGAGCTGGCGCACGTCCTCAACAACGACCTGGCGCTGCCCGTTGGCGCGCTCGAGCTGATCCGCGAAGATCCCTCCCTGGAGCCGCACCTGCGGCAGATCGTGGACGATGCCAGTATGGGCCTCGCCTCAGCGGCCGGGCACGTGCGCCGGCTCCAGCAGGTCGTGCGGATCGAAACCAAGCAGACGCCCGTTGGCCCGGCCCTGGACCTGGAGCGCTCCGCGCAGACGAACCACCAGGGACAGTGAGTCCGGTGAGGCGCTAACCAGGATTGACGAGGTACCCCCGTATTCCGTCTGTCACTCTGGAGGCCCTCACCCCCCGGGAGGCCCTCACCCCCCGACCCCCGGAGGAGGCCCTCACCCCCCGACCCCCTCTCCCGCGCACAGGGAGAGGGGGAGGAACGAAACTCTCGTGCGTCTCCCCCTCTCCCGCGCACAGGGAGAGGGGGCCGGGGGGTGAGGGCCACCTGGGGGTGAGGGCCACCTGGGGGGTGAGGGCCATCTGGGGAGTGAGGGCCTTTACCGCGGTCGTTGCTTACAGCCCGAGCAGGTCCGTGATCGTCACGAAGCTGTAGCCGCGCTCGCGCAGCCCCGCGATGATCGGCGTCAGCGCGGCGGCGTCCTGCGACTCGATGCCCACGTGGAAGATGTAGATCGCACCCGGCTCGGCCCGGCTCAGGCAGCGGTCGACGATCCCCTGGGCCGGCAGCTTGTTCCACCCCAGCGAGTCAACCGTCCACATGATCGTGTAGTCGTAGCCGGCATCTGAGAGATCCCGCATCACGCCGCTGTCGAGATCGCCGTAGGGCGGGCGGAACAGCGGGCGGGTGCTCCTGTTGGTCAGGCCGACGAGCAGCTCCTCGGTGCGGTCCAGCTCCAGCCGCCGCTCGCCAACGGCCAGCGCTCGCCCCGCCGAGAACCCGGTGAACGACCGGTGGCTCCAGGTGTGGTTCATCAGCTCATGGCCCTCGGCCGCCATCCGCTGCACCAGGTCGCTGTTCTGCTGCGCCCACAGGCCGGTCATCCCGAACGTCGCCGGCACCTTCTCGTCGCGCAGGATGTCGAGGATCTGCTCGGCATAGCCACGGTCGGCGCCGGCGTCGAACGTGAGGGTGACGGCGTTGCACTCGGCCGGCCCCTTGTCCACCCGCACCGAGGCCCCGGGCGTCTTCTCGACGGCCGGCGCCTCCGGCCGGCAGGGAGCGGTCCGTTGCGGCGCGTCGGCAGGCGGCTGCGGCACGAACGCCTGCCCCAGCGCGGGCGAGGCCGGCAGCCCGACGAGCACGAGCAGCGTCATCGCCACCCCGAGCCGCATCCACCCACGCCACGCCGGCCGTCCCGGCTCGCGACGCACCGGCCGCTCCGACCCGCGACGCACCACCCGCACCATTGCTGCCCGCATCCGCGTCCTCCCAGAACCGCGGGTATCGTCAGGGCCAGGGGCAAACCGTGTCAAGAGGCCCCGGCCGCCCGGCTGCGCGTTTGGCGCCCGGCTGCGCGTTGGCCGCCCGGCCCGCTCAGCGCGCCAGCCCTTCCAGCAGGTCGGCGATCCGCCCGGCCGCCCCGAGGTGACCGGCCAGCGGGGCCGGCTCGGGATCGGCCAGCAGCGCTGCCAGGATCGCCGCGCGCAGCGTGTCGCGGTCCGGCGCGAGCGTCACCCCATACTCAGGGCCGAAGACCCGCTCCTGCTGCCAGAACGGCCCCGGCAGGTACGCCACCGCCGCGCGCGGCAGCAACCGGGCCTCCCCGAGCAGCGTCGAGCTGAGGCCAACCACCACCCGCGCCTGCCCGCAGCTTCGCAGGCGGTCCGGATCGTCGTCAGGCAGGACCGTCAGGCCCGGCGGCGGTGCCAGCAGCCCCTCATCGCGCTGGACCGGGTGCAGCCGCACCCGGACCCGAAAACCGGCCGGCGCCTCCGCGCGCAGCGTGTCCAGCACGTCGTACAGGTCGGCCAGCGCCTCGTGCTCGTCGATCTCGAAAAAGGCGCCCCGCAGCCGCATCGCGCCGACCGGCGACGAGACGAACAGCACGTCAACCGGCTCGTCGGCGACCACCGGGGGCGGCGCGCTGCGCGGCAGCAGCGCGATCTCCTCCAGCGTCGGGTTGCCGGCCGCGTGGAGCCGCGCGGCCGGCGCGCCGGCCGCCCGCAGCCGCTCGACGGTCGAAGGGTCCGGGCAGGCCAGCACATCCGGCAGCTCGGCCAGCCCCGGCCCGAAGCGCCGCTCCACGAACAGCATGGCGTCCAGGATGCCGAGCGTCGGCACACGCCCACGCGCCCGCACGGCCAGCTCGCGCTCGACAACACCCTGCACCGACGTCCCGAGCAGCAGCGCGGACGGCCCGGCCGCCAGGACCGCCTCTGCACGCTCGTCGACGGATGCCGCCGCGAGCGTCTCGTACGGGATGCCGTCGTCCACGGCGACGCGCGCCGACGGGTTGGCCAGGAGCACGCGGTACGGCACGCCGCGCCGCGACAGCTCGCGCAGGACCGGGAGCACCACACGCCACGCCCCAACATCCGTTGCCACGGCTGTCGGCAGAGCGGAGGTCGGCGGCCCCGCCGATCCGGCCGGCGGGGCGCACTGTGACGCCTCGGGGTCACCGCCCCGAGGCGTTTCACCCATGGAGCAGCATCAATCTAGGTCGATACCCGTCAGGGTCAGCTCGTTGGCGCGGTGGCAGCGCACCCAGTGGTTGGGCGCGGCCTGCTCCCAGGTTGGCGTCTCGGCCTTGCACTTGTCCACGGCGAACTGACACCGTGGGTGGAAGTAGCAGCCGCTGGGCGGCGCGGCCGGGTTCGCCACCTCGCCGAGCAGCGTGATGCGCTTGGCTCGCGAGCGCGGATCCGGGCGCGGCACCGCCGAGAGCAGCGCCGACGTGTACGGGTGCTTCGGCGCGGCGAAGATCGTGTCCCGATCCGTCAACTCGACCATCTGCCCGACGTACATCACGGCCACGCGGTCCGAGATGTGCTTCACGACGCTCAGGTCGTGGGCCACGAACAGGTAGGTCAGGCCCAGGTCGTTCTGGAGGTCGAGCAGCAGGTTCAGGATCTGCGCCTGCACCGACACGTCGAGCGCCGAGACCGGCTCGTCCGCCACCACGAGGCTGGGGTTGAGCGCCAGCGCCCGCGCGATACCGACGCGCTGCCGCTGGCCGCCGCTGAAGGCGTGCGGGAACCGGCGCATGAACTCCGGCCGCAGGCCCACCAGCTTCAGCAGCTGCTCGACGCGGTCGATGCGCTCCTGCCGGTTCTTGACCCCGTTGACCAGCATCGGCTCGCCGATGATGTCGAGGATCGTCATGCGCGGGTTCAGCGACGAGAACGGATCCTGGAACACCATCTGCATCTGCCGCCGCAGCGGGCGCAGCTGGTTCCGCGAGATCTTCGCGACGTCCACCACCGTGCCGGTCTCGGTGGTGAACTTGATCGAGCCGCCCGTTGGGTCGATGGCCCGCAAGACGCACCGCGAGGTGGTCGTCTTGCCGCAGCCGCTCTCGCCCACCAGCGCGAGCGTCTCACCCTTCTTGATGCTGAAGCTCACGTCGTCGACGGCGCGCACGTTCCCGATGGTCTTCTGCAAGAAGCCCCGCTTGATCGGGAAGAACTTCTGCAGGTGCTCGACTTCGAGCAGCGTCTGGCCGGCCTTGACCGCGCCGTTCGAGCCGTTGCGGCCCTGCGGTGATACCTGATTCATCGTCCCACCCCCGCCGGGACGCCACCATACAGGAAGCACGCCGCATCCTGCCGGTCGCCGACGTGGATAAGCTCTGGCTCGGCCTTGTCACAGGTGCCAGGCATGAAGGAGGGGCAGCGCGGGTAGAACGGACACCCGTGCGGCCGCGCATACGGATGCGGGATCGAGCCGCTGATCGTCGGGAGCTTCACACGCGGCGTGGCGTTGACGCTCGGGATCGACTCCAGCAGGGCCTTGGTGTATGGGTGCTGCGGGTTGTGGAAGATATCGTCCACCGGCCCCTTCTCGACCACCCGCCCGAGATACATCACGACCACCTCATCCGCCATCTCCGCGATGACGCCCAGGTCGTGCGTGATGAGCATGATCGCCATGTGGTTCTGAGCCTGCAGCTCCCGCAGCAGGTCCAGGATCTGCGCCTGCGTCGTCACGTCCAGCGCCGTCGTCGGCTCGTCCGCGATGAGCAGGATCGGATCGGCCGAGAGCGCCATCGCGATCATCGCGCGCTGCCGCAGGCCGCCTGAGAGCTGGTAGGCGTACTCGTCCACACGCTGCTCGGAGCGCGGGATGCCGACCAGTTTCATGACCTGGATGGCGCGGTCCTTCGCGTCCTTCTTGTTCATCTTCCGGTGCAGCCGGATGTTCTCGATGATCTGGTCACCCACGGTGTGGACCGGGCTGAACGAGGTCATCGGCTCCTGGAAGACCAGCGAGATCTGCCCGCCACGAATCTCGCGCATCTGGCGGCCGTCAGCGGGGATCTTGGCAAGGTCGAGCGCGCCAGCCTCGGTTCCGTTGGCGTCCGGCTGGAAGAGGATCTGGCCGCCATCGATGCGGCCCGGGCGCTCCACGATACGCAGGATCGAGCGGGCGGTCACACTCTTCCCGCAACCGCTCTCCCCCACCACCCCAATGGTCTTGCCACGGGGGATGTCGAAGCTTGCGCCATCTACCGCTTTGACGATGCCTTCGTCTGGGTAGAAGTACGTCTGGAGGTTTCGGATCGAAATCAGCGGCACGTCAGCCATCGGTCGCTTTGCTCCCCAGTCGTCAGTTCTCAGTCATCAGTCGTCAGCAGCGCTCGAGGCCCACTGATGACTGATAACTGATGACTGAGAACTCGCCGGTCAGTTGTACGGGTCGGCGGCGTCCCGCAGGCCGTCACCGAGGAAGTTGAACGCCAGGATCACGATGATCACGGGCACTGCCGGGAGCAGCAGCCACGGCGAGATCGCGACGGTCTGGACGTTCTGCGCCTGCTGGAGCAGCACGCCCCAGGAGATCGCAGGGGGGCGCATGCCCAGGCCGAGGAAGCTCAGCGACGTTTCACTGATGATCATCGCGGGGAGCGCCAGCGTCGTCGCGGCGATGATGTGGCTCAGGAACAGCGGCACCATGTGGATGAAGATGATGCGCGCCTGGTTGCACCCGGACAGCTCCGCCGCCATCACGAAGTCTTCCTCACGCAGCGAGAGGAACCGTCCGCGCACCACGCGCGCCAGCTCCGTCCAGCCGATGAGTGAGATGATGATCGTGATGACGAAGTAGACCTGGAGCACGCTCCAGTCCTGCGGGACCGCCGCCGCCAGCCCCATCCACAGCGGGATCGTGGGGATCGAGCGGAGGATCTCGATGACGCGCTGCACCACCGTGTCTGACCAGCCGCCGAAGTAGCCGGAGACGCCGCCGAGCACCACGCCCAACACCAGGCTGACCGCCACGCTGACCAGGCCGATGGTCAGCGAGATGCGCGTCGCGAACATCAGGCGCGACCACATGTCCCGCCCCTGGATGTCCGTCCCGATGATGAACAGCGACTGCTCCGCCGTGTACCCGTCACCCACGCCGATCAGGTGGCGGTTCGCCGGGATGAACCCGAACAGCTTGTACTCGAAGCCCGGCGCGAAGAACGTCACCGGCACCTTGACGCTCGGGTCCGGAGCGTACACGCGCTTGAAGGTCAGCGGATCACGCTTGCCCACGAGACCCGGCACGTGCGGGGAGAAGCCGCCCGTGTCTGGGTCGAACCAGACGATGGGCTGCGGGGCGATCAGGCCGCGCTGCGCGTCCGAGGCCTCCGGGTCCGCGTAGGCCAGGAAGTCGGCAAACAGCACGCCGACGTAGAACAGGATGACGACGAGTGCGCCAACCATCGCCAGCTTGTGCTTGCGGAAGCGCCACCACATGAGCTGCCACTGGCTGGCAACGGAGACGCGCTCTTCGGCAACGGTTACGGCGACGGCAACCTCGCCATCAGCGCCCGGTGCGACCGCCACGGCGGCATTGTCAGTGTTCTGAACGTTCTGCGCCATGGCTTACCGTCCTTCCAGCCGGATGCGCGGATCGATCCACATCAGGATCAGGTCAGAGAGGAACGTGCCGATCACCGTCATCACGCCGAGCAGCAACACGATGGTGCCGGCGAGGAACATGTCCTGGGCGATCAGCGCCTTGAGTAGTAGTGGGCCGACGGTCGGTAAGCTCAGCACCAGCGACACGATGATGCTGCCCGAGACCACGTAGGGAAGCGTGTAGCCGATCGTGCTCGCGAAGGGGTTGAGGGCCACGCGGACCGGGTACTTGAGGATCGCCCGGGTCTCGGACAGGCCCTTGGCGCGCGCCGTCACCACGTACGGCTTCCGCAGCTCGTCCAGCAGGTTGGCGCGCATGATGCGGACGGCCTGCCCGGTGCCCGCCAGCCCGAGGATCAAGGCCGGAATCGGCAGGTGGTTCAGCAGGTCCATGAACTTGCCGAAGCTCCAGGGCGCGTCCAGATACTCTGCGCTGAAGAGGCCGCCGATGTTGGCGTCGAAGAGCGTGAAACCAAAGTAGAGGATCAGCAGCGCCAGCAGGAAGCCCGGCACCGCCAGTCCGATGAAACCAATGAAGGTGAAAACATAGTCGCCGATGGAGTACTGGCGCATGGCCGAGTAGATGCCAATCGGCAAGGCCAGCCCCCACGTCAGGATGACCGCCGCAATCGAGACGACCATCGTCAGCGCGAGGCGGTCACCGATGACTTCCGTCACCGGGCGGCCCCATTCCATCGCCATGCCGAAGTTGCCGCGCATGGCGAGGGCCATCCACTTCAGATACTGCACGTAGATCGGTTGATCGAGTCCATACTGGATTCGGAGGTTCTCGGCCTCCTGCTGGGAGACCGCGCTGCCCGACGCCGACATCTGCGCGATGTACGCGTCGACGTAGTCTCCAGGCGGCAGCTGAATGATGGCGAACGACAACATCGAGATCGCCACGACGGTAAACAGTGCGAGGATCAGTCGGCGAATCAGGTACGCGATCATCGTCCTATCCAGCTCCGAGTGTAGGGTGGGGAGTCTGGGAGAGGGGCAAACGCGCCAGGACGACGCCCCTACCCCACGCTCGTCACTCGATTGTCAGCCGATGGTCAGCAGGTGGCGTCAGGTTGCCACCCGCACAGTATGGGCTGCCCGCGCCAGTGCGGGCAGCCCTTTTCACGCGCCTAGCTCTTGAAGAACCACGTCACCGGCAGCGCGGCGCACGGCGTTCGCCCGTGCTGGCCGTTGAACTGCCGCTGCGGAATGTTGCCGAGGTTGTTCTTGACGATCCGGACGCCCATGACGGCCGGCGACAGGCCGACAGTTCCGACCGTCCAGCTCTCCTCGACGATGATCTTCCAGATCTCCTGCGCGGTCTTGATGCGGTCTGCCTCCTCCTTGCCGAATGCGCCCTTGAACAGGTCGAGCGCCTTGAGCATCTCCGGATCCTCAGGCTTCATCCCAGCCGATCCGCCGCTCTGGTACCACTTGCCGATCTCCGGCCCCATCCAGCACTGGCCGGCCCGCACGGGCAGGGCGTGGTCCGGGAAAGCGTACAACAGCTCGGAGCCGTCGTTCGCCCAGATCACCGTCTGGACCTCGTTGCCGTCGCGCCGCCGCTCGGCCAGCGTCCGCTCGTGCTCCACAGCGTCGAGCTGGATGCCGATCTTCTTCAGCTGCTGGCTCATCATCTCGCCGATCTTCGGGAACGGCACGAACGAGCCGCCCACCGTCACCAGCTCGATGCGGAGCCGGCCCTTGCCGTCCGTCCGCAGCCGGAAGCCTTCGGCGTCCTTCTTATCCAGGCCGATCTTGTCCAGCAGCTGATTCGCCTGGTTGACATCCAGCGTGGCCCACTTCTTCCGGTACTCGGGGCCCGGGCTGTACGGGGAGGTCTCGGCCGGGGCCGACGATCCAGGCGTGCCCACGCCGAGCCAGAACGTCTCGTTGAGCTGGTCGCGGTCAAGGCCGAGCGCCAGGGCGTGACGGAAATCTCTGTTGCGCAGCCACTTGGCGATCTCCGGATCGGCTGAGAAGCTCTGGTTGATCTGCCACGCCGCGTCCGCGCCGTTGGCGGCCGGGTCGAGGTGGATCGCGTAGTTCCCCTTCTGCCGGTTCTCGATGAACACCGGCAGCTTGCCGAGGTCCATGTGGCGCTCTTGCTCGTCGTACTCGCCGGCGATGGCCCGGAGGTTGATGACCTCGAGGTTCTCGCCGAGCGTCATCTGGACCTTGTCCAGGTACGGGAGCTGGTTGCCCTCGGTGTCCACGGCGTAGAAGAACGGGTTCCGCTCAAGGGTCCAGGCGGGGGTGTTGATCGGCGTGGCCGTCTTCCACGGCCCCAGGACCGGCAGGTCCGGGTTGAGCCGCCAGTTGATCTTGAACTTGAAGTAGCTCACCCAGCTGTCGAAGTTGGCAGCCTTCGCCTCGGCCTCGATCTTCGCCTGGTCCGAGTACTTCGGCAGGAACTGCTTCAGGTAGTGGGCCGGCGCGACGATCCCCCGGTAGCTGTCGCCCTGGTTCTGCGAGGAGCCGAGGAACGTCGAGCCGCCGATGATGTCCATGAAGCCAGGGTACGGCTCGGGGAACGTGAAGCGGACGGTCGTCTCGTCCACCTTCTCCAGCGTGCCGGCCTTGCCATTGATGGTCAGCTCAGCGGTCGGCGCCGGGACGAGATCCTTGTTGCCGTAGATGTCGTTGAACCAGAACATCACGTCGTCAGCGGTGAACGGCTGCCCGTCCGACCACTTGTGGCCCTTTCGCAGGAAGAAGGTGATGGTCTTGCCGCCATCCTTCACTTCCCAGCTCTTGGCCACGCCCGGCCGCTGCTTGACGCCCTGGTAATCCCAGAACACGATCTTGTCGAGCGAGATGATCCGGTTGCCGTTCTCACCGTCGCCAGGGCCGGTGAAAGCACGCCGCCAGGTGCCGCCGTACTTGCCAATGCCCTCAAGCGGCTTGATGACCAGCGGCTCGGCGGGGAGCCGCTGCTCGACGGCCGGCAGCTTGCCACCCTTGACCAGCTCCGCCAGCATCGGGGCCTCGCCGAGCTTGGCCGGCCGCTCGGCCTTGTCCAGGATCTCGCCGCCTTCCCACTTCCCGATGAACTGCGAGCCCAGGCCGCCCTCGCCGGGCTTGGCCGCCGGCGCGCCAGCAGCGGGCTTCGCATCGGCGGCCGGCTTGGCAGCGTCGGCCGGCTTCGCAGCCTCGGCCGGCTTGGCCGGCGCGGCAGCAGCCGTCGTCGGCGCAGCGGCAGCCGGCTTCGCTGCCTCGGCGGGCTTGGTCTCCGCCGGCTTGGTCTCTGCCGGCTTCGTGGCCGGAGCCGCCGGCGCACAGGCCGCCAGCAACCCCACGCCGGCGACGCCGACGCCGACACGCAGGAACGACCTGCGAGAGAACGGATGCATCATTGACATGCGCGTGCAACCTCCATCGTGGAGCACCGGGGCCGTGCCCCGGTCGGGGGGATCTGTATGGCGTCAAAGCCACACACTGCGTACGTGGCGACGGTGTACCACGGGAAATCCGGATCGTCAAGCCTGAGCGATACCCGCCAGAATATGGCTCAGGCCGTCTGACACAATTTTCACGACACGACCGCTGCTCACGCTCCACGGCGCAGGATGCACACGCTTGCGCTGGTTGCGGCGGGCGGCTGACGACTCCCCGCCGCAACCATTCCACCTAGCTCTTGAAGTACATAGTGCACGGCTGCATCGCCGTCGGCGTGCGACCGTGCTGCCCGTTGAACTGCCGCGACGGCGAGTTCCCGACGTTGTTCCTGACGATGCGAACCCCCATGACCGCCGGTGACAGCCCGACGGTGCCGATGGACCATGCGCCCTCGGCCAGGATCTTCCAGATCTCCTGAATCTGCTTGGTGCGCGCCTCGGCTTCAAGCCCCGGCCCCTTGCGGAACAGGTCGAGCGCCTTCTCCATCTCGGGGTCTTCCGGCTTCATGCCCTGCGCGCCGTTCGAGGCGAACCACTTGCCGATCTCCGTCCCCATCAGCACACCCGTCGTGATCGGCAGGGCGTGGTTCGGGTAGCCGTACAGCAGCTCCGAGCCGTCGTTGGCCCACAGCTCGATCTGGTTCTCGTTGGCGAGCTGCCGTCGCTGGTTCAGGCTGCGCTCGACTTCCTGCGCGTCGAGCTGAATGCCGATAGCCTTCCACTGCTGAGCGAGCATCTCGCCGATCTTCGGGAACGGCACGAACGAGCCGCCAACGGTCGGCATCTGGAGCCGCAGTCGCTGGCCGTTGTCGGTCCGCAGGCGGTACCCCTCGGCATCCTTCTTCGTCAGGCCGATCTTGTCGAGCAGTTCGTTCGCCTGCTTGACATCCAGCACGGCCCACTTCTTCCGCCACTCAGGGCCAGGGTTCGCTGGCAACGACTCGTCGGGGACGGTCGAGCCGGGCGTGCCAGTGCCCAGCCAGAACACCTCGTTGAGCTGCTCGCGGTCCACCCCGAGCGCGAGGGCGTGGCGGAAGTCGCGGTTCCGCAGCCACTTGGCGATCTCAGGATCCGCCGAGTAGCTCTGGTTCACCTGGATGGTGGCATCCGAGCCGTTGGCGGAAGGGTCGAGCTTGACGGTGTAGTTGCCCTTCTGCTGGTTCTCCAGGAAGACGGGCAGCTTGCCCATGTCGATGTGGCGCTCTTGCGAGTCGAACTCGCCGGCGATGGCACGCAGGTTGAGCACTTCCAGGTTCTCAGCCAGGGTGAACTGGACCTTGTCCCAGTACGGAAGCTGGTTCCCCTCGGTGTCCACCCCGAAGAAGAACGGATTGCGCTCCAGGGTCCAGACCGGCGTGTTGATCGGCTGCACCGTCTTCCAGGCAGCCAGCACCGGCAGATCGACGTTGTACCGCCAGTTGGCACGATTCCGGAAGAAGTTGACCCAGGTGTCGATGCCGGCCGCCTTGGTCAGCTCCTCCACCTTGGCCTGGCCAGCATACTTGGGCAGGAACTGCTTCAGGTAGTGGGCCGGCGCGTACGGTCCCCGGAACTGCGGGTCGGAGCCCTGGTTCTGGGCCGAGCCGATGTAGGTGCTGCCGCCCATGATGTCGAGGAACCCGGGGTACGGGTCTGGGAACGAGAAGCGGACGGTCGTCTCGTTGACCTTCTCCATCTTGCCGACCTTGCCGTTGATGGACAGGTCGGCGGTGGGGGTGGGCGTCAGCTCCTTGTCCCCGTAGATGTCCTCGTACCAGAACATGAAGTCGTCGGCGGTGAGCGGCGTGCCATCAGACCACTTGTGGCCCTTCCGCAGGAAGAAGGTGATGACGCGGCCGCCTTCGGTGATCTCCCAGCCACGGGCAACCGACGGCTTCTGCTGGATCCCCTGGAAGTCCCAGAAGACCAGCTTATCGTTCGACATGATCCGGTTGCCGTTTTCGTGATCGCCCGGGCCGGTGAAGCCTCTACGCCAGGTCCCGCCGTACTTGCCGATCTCGTGGACCGGCTTGATGACCATCGGCTCCTCAGGCACACGCTGCTCGACAGCGGGCAGCTTGCCGGCCTTGACCAGCTCGGCGAGCATCGGGGCCTCACCCAGCTTCGCCGGGCGCTTCGCCTCGGCCAGGATCTCCGGGCCTTCCCACTTGCCGATGAGCTGCGCGCCGAGCTTCTGCTCGCCGGGCTTGCCGGCAGCGGCCGGCTTCGCAGCCTCGGCCGGCTTGGCGGCGGGCGGGGCGGCAGCCGCCGGCACCGCGGGCTTGGCGACCTCGGCAGGCTTGGCAGCTTCGGCCGGCTTCGCAGCCTCGGCCGGCTTGGCCGGCGCGGTGGTGGCAGCGGGCGCGGCTGGCTTCGATTCGGCCGGCTTGGCGGCCGGGGCCGCCGGCGCACAGGCGGCAAGCAGGCTCACTCCGACGACCCCGAACGTCCCCTGGAGCAACGCACGACGCGACATGCCAGGCCATTGTGCCATGGTGCTACCCCCACTGGTAGGGCGGCAGGTGACTGCCCTTGTCACCTGCCGAGATCTCCGCGCAGCAGCAGCGCTGACGCGTCTGGCGAGGTATAGCGTAACCACGGCGGCCGGTCAACTGAATCGCGACGCGAGCCAGGCCAATCGCACGATCGGTGACGTTCCCATTCCACCGCGAATCGGGCAGTCAGGGCTTTCAAGCCCCGACGAAACGACGAGCCGTGCACATCATGCAATCGCCCTGTGACGCGAGCGCCCGAAACCCGAAACTCGAATCCCGAAACCCAGCCTACAGCCCCAGCGCCCCCTCGACGTACGTCAGCAGCGAGATCGGCGAGAACGGCTTCGTCAGGTACAGGTCCGCGCCGGCCGCCAGCCCGGCCTCGATGTCCATCGCCTGGGCCTTCGAGGTCAGCATCACGATCTTGGTGTGGGTGAGCGCTGGATGCTCGCGCACCCGCCGCGCCACCTCCAGCCCCGTCTGCCCTGGCATCTGCACGTCCAGCAGCACCAGCTCCGGCCGGTGCTGGAGGATCAGCGCCCAGGCCTCGTCGCCGTCCGCCGCTTCGATGACGCCGATCTGGTCCGAGGCGATGGTCGCGTTGACCAGCAGCCGCATGCTCGGCTCGTCGTCGGCGATGAGGACATACCGTTTGCCGGCCGCGGACGGACCGCTCATGACGCGGTCTCCTCGCCGGACGGCGCGGGCTCGCGCACGGCGACGCCGGACACCTTGAGAGCCTCGGCTACGGCGTCCGCCGCGGCGCTGGCGATGCCCGGGCGCTTGGACATGATCCGCGTCACGCCCAGGCTTTCAAGCTCGGCGCGCTCTGCCGCTCCGATGTCGCGGTGCGTGACGATGCAGACCGTGCCGATACCCACATCACGGGCGCGCAGCTCGCGCAGGAGGGCGTCGCCGGTCGTGTCCGGCAGCATCAGATCGAGCATCACGGCCTGCGGCGGTGTGCCGAGCACGGCGGCCAGGGCTGCCGCGCCCGTCTCCACGCGCCGGGCCGTCAGCCCCCGCGATCCCAGCTCGACTTCGAGCAGCCGGCCAAACACGACGTCGTCCTCCACGATCAACACATCACCAGCCTCAGCGGGCACATCGGCCAGGGGGAGGGTGAAACTCAGCCGCGCCCCCGTTCCCAGACCGGCTGATTCTGCACGAACCTGGCCGCCGTGCGCCTCCACCAGCCCCTTAACGATCGCCAACCCGAGCCCGGTCCCCCGGATCTCACGCCTGTCGGTATTATCGACGCGATAGAACCGCTCGAACAGGCGAGGCAGGGCCTCGGGTGGGATGCCCAGCCCGTGGTCCGTCACGGCGATCTCGACGGCGCCATCCACCTCGCGCGCGCTCAGCACGACAGTCCCGCCGCCCGGAGAGTACTTGCGGGCGTTCCCGAGCAGGTTGCTCAGCACTTGCTGAACGCTGTTGGCGTCCGCCCGCACCGGCGGCAGGTCCGTCGGCGCGTCGATGACGATGGGGCAGGCCGAGTCCGGGCCGACCGTGCTGACCGCCCGTTCGAGCAGCAGATACGGCAGACACGCCTCGAACGCCAGCGGATCGCCGCCGCCCGTCATCCGCTGGAGGTCCAGCAGGTCGTCGACGAGCGAGGCGAGCCGGCGGCTCTCCTGCACCATCGAGGTCAGGAAGCGGCGGCGCTGGTCTTCCGGGAACTCGCGCAGCAGGAGCAGCTCGGCAAACCCGACGACGCTCGCCAGCGGCGTTCGCAGCTCGTGGTTGACGACCGAGATGATCTCGTCCTTGAGGCGCGTCACGTCACGTTCTGGGGTCACGTCGCGCAGCGTGAGGCCGACGCCCGAGCGGGTCTCGTCGTCGGTGGGCACGGGGAAGACCTGGATGCGGAGGTCACGCGCGGGGACCGTTGCGCCGTCGCCCAGCAGGCGGACCTCGAACGCCTCGCGGGCCTCAGGGTTGGAGCTGACGCGCCGCCACTCGGCGAACGCCTCGGTGGGCGAAGCCAGCCGCTCGGCCAGCCGCCCGATGACCTGCTCGACATGCATCCCCATGGTCGAGCCGGGCTCGACGCCGAGCAGCTCGGCCGCCGGCCGGTTCGCGAACCGCACGATGCGGTCGGCGTCGAGGATGGCCAGCCCCTCGCCCATGTTGGCGATGACGGTGGCAAGCGTCGCCCGCTCTCGGCCAAGCGCCACACTCAGACGGTCGCGCACGGCGTGGGCACGCTGCCGCTCATCGCTGGTGTGGCGGCTGAAGGCCCGCAGCCGCGCCCAGAGCAGGCCCAGACAGATCAGCCCGAGCGCCACCACGAGCATGTCGATGCTCGGGTGGACAATCGGGCGGTCCAGGGCGTTACCGAGGGCATGGACGACGGGCGGCGCGAGTACGAGCAGCAGCAGCAGCGGGATCAGCGAGGCGTCGAGCCAGGTGCGCCGGCTCTCCCGGGCGTCGTCCTGGTCATCATTCCAGGGCCGCGGCTGCTGATCTCGGTAGGGCACGCGTCGCCTCACTGGCGGCCCGTTACGACAGGGGCCGCCAACACCCGGTGTTGTGTGTACGCGCCGAGCGCCAGTCGGTCGCTCGGCGCCGAAGGGTACCAGCCCGCTACCAGCCCAGCGACGCACCATCCCGACGGGGGTCCGCCCCACCGGTCAGCAGGCCGCTCCGCGGATCGACGGCGACGCCGTGTCCTCCGCCGACGGCGTTGGTGAACGGCGCCAGGATCCGCAGCTCGTGCCCGAGCGCCCGCAGGCCGTCCACCGTCTCGGTCGGCAGGCGCCCTTCCACGTCCACCAACGTCCGCTCGAAGGCCCGGAAGCGGGGAGCTTCGATGGCCGCTTGGACGTTGAACCCGAAATCCAGGTGGTTGAGCAGCATCTGGAGCGTCGTCTGCAGGATGCCGTACGACCCCGGTGTGCCGATGCCGAGGACCGCTGCGCCGTCCCGCGTGACGATGCATGGGGCCATCGGGCATTCCATCGGGCGGCCGGGCCGGAGATAGTTCGGGCTGTCGGGATTGACGTCCTGCCAGTAGAGGAAATTGTTCATCGGGATGCCCGTCGCGCCGGCCACAAAGGCGTTTCCGAAGACGCCGCCGTTGCTCTGGGTGACGGACACGAGGTTGCCCTCGTCGTCCACGGCCTCGAAGTGGGTGGTGTGGTCGCGCTTGTAGCGGAGGGGATCGCCGGGGGCGACCAGCCCGTCCTTCTTGGCGAGGTAGCGCTCACCCTCGCTCTGGGCGGCCTGCTGGAAGTCGATCAGCGCCCGCCGCCCGGCGACGAAGTCGTCGGCGAGCAGGCTTGTGGCCGGGACGGACGGATCCATCGTGTAGGCGGCGCGGTCGGCGCTCGCCAGCTTGACGGTCTCCAGCAGCAGGTGCAGGTACGCGGTCGTGTTATGGCCGAGGCCTTCGAGGTCGAACGCTTCGAGGATCCGCATCGACTCGAGGTACTGGATGCCGGAGCACTCGGGCGGCATCGTCATCACGGTGTTCCCGCGATACTGGATGGCCAGCGGCTCCAGCCACCGAAGCTGGATGTCCCCGAGGTCGTCCATGGTCAGCCAGCCGCCGGCCTCCTGGATCGCCCGGGTGATCTCCTCGCCAAGCTGGCCCTTGTAGTAGACGTCCGCGCCGCCCTCGGCGATCATCCGCAGGCTGCGCGCCATGCCCGGCTGTGGCACCAGCTCGCCCACGCGCGGCACGCGGCCGTCTGGGAAGTAGGCCGCCCGCGACGAGGCGAACCGGCTCAGGCGGGCCTCGGCGTTGGCGAGCATGCCGGCCGCGAACGCCGTGATCGGCCAGCCGCGCTCGGCCACCTCGATGGCGAAGCTGAAGACGGCCGCGCGGTCGAGCCGCCCGAAGCGCTCCAGGGCCGCCAGCCAGCCGGCCACGGCGCTCGGCTGACAGGTCGCGCGGACGTCGCTGTAGACCTCTTCCTGGTCGGTCCAGGCGTTGCCCTGGGCGGCGCGCGGCGCCCGGCCCAGGTAGTCGAGGCCGTGGATCTGGCCGGTCGTGCCCTCGCGGATCAGCATGTAGCCGCCGCCACCGCCCAGCCCGGACATGAACGGCTCGACGACGGCCAGGGTGGCCGCCACGGCAACGGCGGCATCGACGGCGTTGCCGCCCTGCTGCAGCGCGCGGATGCCGGCCTGCGAGGCGAGGTTGTGCGCCGAGCTGACGACCCCGCGCACGCCGACGGCCGGCGGACGGAACGCGCCTCCGTGCGGGCCTTGCATGGTGCTGCCCATGGTTGCCGGGGCTGCTGTCATCGCCATCGCCTACCTCCGAGGGTCGCGGGGTCCGAGAGTGCCCTCAGGGTAGACGATCCAGCAGGGGCATTTCAGCGCCCCAATCGTCGCCGCCCCCGATATACGCCGCCTCATCGAACGCCACCGCTGTCCGCCTCTTCAATCAGTTGCCGAACGGCATCAAGACGCGCGGCCTTACGCCCAGCCAGGGGAACTGTGGGTATCAGCCGCTGATCGTGTGTGACGTCGGGGATATCCCGGCCGGCGGCGAGGTGCGCGTCAGCGTCAACGGCATTGCCGATCCTGGTGCGCCGGGCGAAGGCAGCTACCGCGTCCAGGCCATGGCCCGTGAGTCCGACCCGACGCCACGCAACAACCGTGGCGCACGGGTGGTAACCATCGCGCCAGCCCCGGAGATCGTCGTCACGGCAAAGGCCGTTCCCGAGCGGGCCGCTGTCGGCGAGGAGATCACGTACACGTTCACCGTCACCAACAATGGCCCTGGCGCTGTGACGGATCGTACGCTGAGACAGCACACGGACCTGGACGGTCTGCGGATCGTCCGCCCGGACCCGCGCTGCGCTGACGGCCCGGGGGAGACGCAGGTACGCCCCCGCGAGTGTCCGCTGGGTGATCTGGCGGCGGGCCAGAGCGTCGTGGTCACCCAGGTGGCGGTCGCCCCAATGCCAGGCAGACATGAGTACACAGTGACCGCACTCGCGCACGAGCCTGGGAGTCACCGCGCGCGCCAGAACGCATCGAGTATCGTCACGGTTGACCCCACGATTGACCTGGCGGTGACCGTCAATGGCCCACCCGGCCCGGTCCAGGCCGGCGACGAACTCAGGTTCTCGGTGACCGTCGAGAATCGGTCAGACACGGCGGTGGAGGGCGTGGAGATCACTGTTCCTCTCGCTCCCGGAACTGAGGTCTCCCGGTCGATGTGGGGGTCTGAGCGCCGCGACTGCGGTATGCACGGCGAGACCGAGGTTGGCTGCTCCGTGCAGCGGCTCGAAGCTGGAACGAGCAAGACGGTCGCACTCGCCATCGTGGCTGGCCCCGCCGGTCAGATGGATCTGAGCGCCAGCGTGCAAGCCAGAGCATCGCTGTCAACACCACCCGGCGACCCCGACCTCTCGAACAACGTATCGCCGACGATCGCCGCAACCATCATCCCCCGCGACTGCGGCTCTCGCCCCCTTCCCGTCGTCCGCGTCGATCCAGGCGCTCCAAATCGTCTCCGCGTCCAGGTCGAAGCCGCCACGAATAGCAACGCCCCGGAGAACCGTCTCGGCCGGCTACGTTTCGGCGCCCTGGAAGGGACGACCGTGCCGCCGACGAACGCCCTGCTCGATTTCCCCGAACGGCTTGGACGGCAGCGGCCCGGGAACTGCCGGCCGCACGGGCGTCTTCGATGTCGAGACTGGCCGCGTCACGCGCTCGACGTTCTTCCTCCGCCGCGGCCAGCCTGGACAGGCCGTCACCCTCCCGCTGACCATCGATGACGACTGCGGAAGCTGGTCAACGACGCTTTCGGCCAGCCCCGAGCCGTGGGGCAACCGATTCTTCGTGCAGGCCTCGGCGTCGACAGAGTCAGCCGCCGTTGGCGACCGCGTCACCTACACCGCCACAGTCACCAACACCGGCGAGACCGCGGCAGCCGGGGCGGTCGTGGTCGGCACGCTGTCAGACGGGCTGACGCACGTCTCGGCCAGGATCGGCGATGCGCCGTGCAACGGCGTCCGCCCAATCATCTGCGACGCCGGCCGACTGGAGGCCGGCGCCTCGGTGACCGTGACGCTGCTTGCCGAGGCGCGCGAGCCAGGGGCGCATACCCTGGCCGTCTACGCCGCGTCGGAGTCCTTTGACCGCGCCGACGACGAGCCGCTCGCTACCGTCCAGACCGACATCCGCCCCTGACTGTCACCCAAAATCCCGCCCGGACGGTACCCGCCCGGCTCCCCTCTCCCGCGCACAGGGAGAGGGGGCGGGGGGTGAGGGCAAGACCTACTTGACCGCCATCTCGCCGAGGTCGTTCCAGTCGTCCTGCGGCACCACGAAGTTGATGATCTTCGGCGTGGCCTGCAGGTGCGGCGGCAAGTGCTGCTGAGCCGTCTTGAAGTGGGCCGAGTTCACATGCGCCCCGCCCGCGTCGCCATCGCGGAACGCCTCGACCAGCACGTACTCGTTCGGGTTGTCCAGGCTGCGAGACCAGTCGAACCAGAGGCAGCCCGGCTCGGCCCGCGTCGCCTCGGTGAACGTCCGGCTGATCTCCGGCCAGCGGTCGGCAAACTCCGGCTTGATCAGGAACTTCGCGGTGATGAAGATCATCGTCGGTCTCCGGATGTGAAAGTACGTCAGGCGTCCGTCACCAGCCTGCCGGCCGTGCTGGACGCTCCCGGCAGGGTAGCACGATGGGCCAGTTTCGCTTCCGAACGGTCTCCGCTTGCCCCCTGCCCTGGCGCGCCGTCTACAATCGCCGGGTGGAACACCTGTTCGTGGCAGGATCATGAACGTCCCCCAGCTGGTCGAGCACCTGCTCAAGTCGCGCGAGCACCAGGGCAACATCGCCGCCTTCCGGCATCAGCCGGCCCGGCCGCCGATGTATGCCCCCCTGCCCGACGGACTGGACGGCCGCCTCCGAGCCGCCTACGAGGCGCGCGGCGTCGGGCAGCTCTACACCCACCAGGCCCAGGCGATCCAGCACGTGCTCGACGGCCGCAACGTCGTGGTCGTCACGCCGACGGCCAGCGGCAAGACCCTCTGCTACAACCTGCCCGTTCTGGACGCCATCCTCAAAGATCCGAACGCCCGCGCCCTCTACCTCTTCCCGACCAAGGCCCTCGCCCAGGATCAGCAGGCCGAGCTGCACCGCCTTGTCGAGAGCACCGGCGCGGACATCAAGACGTTCACCTACGACGGCGACACTCCCGCCACCGCCCGCCGTGCCATCCGACAGGCCGGCCACGTCGTCGTCACCAATCCCGACATGCTCCACACCGGCATCCTCCCCCACCACGACAAGTGGGTCCGCCTCTTCGAGAACCTCAAGTACGTCGTGGTGGACGAGCTGCACCACTATCGCGGCGTCTTCGGGAGCCACGTCGGGAACGTCATCCGCCGCCTGCGCCGCATCTGCGCCCACTACGGCAGCAATCCCCAGTTCATCTGCTGCTCGGCCACCATCGCCAACGCCGACGAGCTGGGCCGCAACCTCGTTGGGTACGGCTCGCTGATCGACGAGGGCGCGTTCGAGCCGTCTGAGATGCTGGCCGAGCGCGCCGAAGCCCTGGTCGATCTGCCCCTGGCCCTCGTCAACGAGAGCGGCGCACCCAGCCCCGAGAAGTTCCTGCTGTTCTACAACCCGCCCGTCGTCAACCAGCAGCTCGGCATCCGCCGCTCGTCCACGCTGGTGGCCCGGAACCTCGCAACGGCCTTTCTGTCGAACAGCCTGCAAACCATCGTCTTCGCGCGCAGCCGCCTGAGCGTCGAGGTGCTCCTGCACTACCTCAAAGAGGCCGCGAAGAAGCGCCACCTGGACCCCGACGCCATCCGGGGGTACCGGGGCGGCTACCTCCCCCGCGAGCGCCGCGCCATCGAGTCCGGCATCCGCGACGGCTCCGTGCGCGGCGTCGTCGCCACCAATGCCCTGGAGCTGGGCATCGACATCGGCGGCCTCGAAGCGGCCGTCCTGACCGGCTACCCCGGCACCGTCGCCTCGACCCTCCAGCAGATGGGCCGCGTCGGGCGGCGCGACAAGCCGTCCATCGCCGCGCTGGTCCTCTCGTCGTCGCCGCTGGACCAGTTCATCGCCAGCCACCCCGACTACTTCTTCGGGCGCACGCCCGAGAGCGGCCTCGTCAACCCGGGCAACCTCGTCATCCGCGCCAACCATCTGCGCTGCGCCGCCTTCGAGCTGCCGTTCGAGGCTGGCGAGCGCTTCGGCGGCGCGGCCACCGACGAATTACTGCGCTACTTCGAGGAGGATGGCGCGCTCCACTACAACAGCACCAGCAAGAAATGGTACTGGACCAGCGAGCGCTTCCCCGCCGAGGCCGTCAGCCTCCGCACGGCCGCCAGCGACAACTTCGTCATCATTGACACCACCCAGACCGGCGCCCCCCGCGTCATCGGGGAGATGGACCGCTACGCCGCCCCGATCTACCTCCACGAAGAGGCGATCTACATCCACGGCGGCCAGCAGCACCAGGTTGAGAGGCTCGACTGGGAAGAGAAGAAGGCGTACGTGCGCCAGGTCTCGGTGGACTACTACACCGACGCCGAGCTGGCCGTCCACCTCCAGGTGACGGACGTCTTCGCACAGGAGCGCGGCGAGGCAGCTGGGGCCAGGAGTCAGGAGCCAGGAGCGGACGCTGCCACGCGCGCTGTCCCGCCTGCCCAGCCGGCGCTACCGTCCTCCGACGCTCGCACCGACGATCCACGCCCCTCGATCCACGACCTGTCGTACGCCCACGGCGAGGTCTCCGTCACCTACCAGCCGACCATCTTCAAGAAGATCAAGTTCAACACCCACGAGAACATCGGCTGGGGCAAGATCCACCTCCCCGAGGAGGAGCTGCAGACGACCGCCTTCTGGGTCACCCTGCCGGAGTCCCGCACGGCCGGGCTTCCGAAGGAGGAGGTCGAAGGCGGGCTGGTCGGGCTGGCCAACCTGCTCGGGGCGATCACCCCGCTCTACCTGATGTGCGATCCGCACGACGTCGGCGTGGTGCCGCAGGTGAAATCGCCGTTCACAGGCCTGCCGACCGTCTACGTCTACGAGCGGGTGCCGGCCGGCGTCGGGTTCGCCGAGCGGCTCTTCACGATGCGGCGTGAGCTGTTGGAGGCCGCCGCCGACCTCGCGCAGCGCTGCCTCTGCGAGAGCGGCTGCCCGAGCTGTGTCGGCCCGGGCGCCATCGTCGGAGAGCGCGGCAAACAGGGGGCCATCCACCTCGCCGTGGGCGTCTGACACGGCGGGGAGTCGGCCCCCGATACCTGACGCCTGACGGCTCACGCCTGACGGCTCACGCCTGACTGCTCACACCTGGCTGCTCACGCCTGACCGCTGGCCACTGTCGGCTGTCGCCCGCTCGTCTCCGGCAGCATCCGCTCCCGCAGCCACGGCAAGAACTTCTGGAAGAACCGCGCCGCCGCCGGCATAAAGTTCGACCCGATGTGGAACATCGGATCGAGCGAGGTCACGATCAGCGTCCCCGGGGTGCTCACCCGGTCGACGTAAAGGATCGTCCCGCCGTGCTCGCTCTCAATGATCCGCTCGGCCCCGGCAGGCGGCGTGAAGACCCCGTGATAGTGCCAGGTCGCATCGGCAAGCGTCAGGTACTCGAACAGGGAGTGCTCGGGCAGGGCGGCGCGGAGGTCGCTCTTGCCGCCCTCGCGCCACCACCAGAAGTTGACCGGGCGCTGCTCCCACTGCAACCCCGGCAGCCACGCCTGCGGCTGCTCCCCGAACAGGACCACCGTGCCGCCCCGATCCAGCACCGCTCGAACCTGCTCCGCGCTGGCGTAGAGCCGTCCCTGGTGCACCCGGCACGGCACGATCAACCCGTCGAGATCGTCCAGCGAGGTGGCGGGCAGCTCGGGCAGGTAGACCAGTTCGTCGATATGCTGGCGGTAGACGGGATCTTGCAGCACCATGTGCTGCTGCGCCGATCCGAGGTAGATCATGCCGAGCCGGCTCATGCGCCCGCCCCCGCGCCCACCACGCCCGTCGTGCGCGCCGCTTGCGGCTCGCCGGCGGCCGACGATCTGACCGCTGCCATCCGGACCTGGGCCTCCTGCCGCATCCAGGCCAGCAGTTGCGGCACCAGCCGCGCCCCCGTCCCCTCGGCGTTGGTGTAGCCCAGCAGATCGTTGCCGCTGTGGCAGAGGATCGTCCCGCGCGTGCTGACACGGTCTACGTACGTCGTCGGCTCGCCATCGGGCAGCGCCAGCAGGATCTCGGCCCCCGGCGGCGGCTCGTTGTGGCCCCGCGCGAAGAAGCCGGCCACGCCGCGACGGTAGATCAGGTTGTCCATCTCGATGCCGTCGAGGATCGGGTGCGGGGTCACCACACGGACGGCGTAGTCATGGTGCGAGCGGACGGCCTTCGGGTGGTACGCACCGCCGCCCGGCAGCCACGGCTGGAACAACATCCCACTGAAGACGAGCACCCGCCCGGTATCCAGGTAGGCGCGAATCTTCTCGGCGTGGCGGGCAAGATGCACCTGATCGACCAGCCCCGGTACGGCCAGCCCCAGGTACGCCGACAGATCAGCACGCTCCAGGTCGTACATGTCGATAGGGTCGAAGTTCGCGCCGATCAGCGGGTCCGCCAGCTGCTCGTCGATGAAGTTGGTGCACGGGTGCAGCAGGGCAAATGGACGGGCGATGGTTGATGGATCAGGGGGCAAGCCAGCAGCCGATACGGAGGGCACGAAGAAGCTCCCAGCAAGAGTCAGCCTGCCACACGGGCATCGGGGGTGACGCCCCGCACGATGCACTCGCTTGCAAACTGAAGTAAGGTCATACTAACCTAGTGCATTCGCATTGCACAAGCCTGAGTGGTGTGGCTGGCTCATGCGCGGCAGCCGTTGCCGTCATTCCCGTCCGCACCGTTGCCGGGGAGGCCGCATCGTGATCGACGTGTGTGTGGGCGCTGTCAACCGTCATCCCGAGACGGGCGTACCGCAAGTCTCGCTGGACCCTACCGCCGGCACCAACTGTCGGCGGCGGCTCATCCTGCCGATCTCCTCGGCGGCTGCCTGCACGCTCACCCACGAATTGCAGGGGCACATCACCCTGCGGGCAGCGGTCTACACCCTGATGGGCCAGGTGGCAGATGCCCTCGGCGGCGAGATCGTGGCCGTCGAGATCGTGCCGGCGATGTTCGGGATGGCGGCCGGGCGGCTGGTCGTCAGCGGCGTGGCCGGCGAGGCCCGCCTGCCCGTCGAGATCGTCCTGGGGATCGGGCTGGCCGTGGTGCTGGGATTGCCCCTGCGGGCGTCGGAAGCGCTCCTCTTCGACGCAGCCGACCGGTTGCCTGCACCCGAGCAGCCGTCCGCCGACGCCTCGACGCCGGCCCTGCCCCGCGCGGACGTCCCGGATGCCTTCAAACGGGCCTTTCAGGGCTGACCGCCACGGCCCTCATCGGGGCGGCGCGGCTGCGTGATGCGTCGGCGCACTGGCGGCGCCCTCCGTGGCATCGCGCGTCAGGTCGCGTAGCAGCAGCCGGTTCACCTCACCTGGCCGCTCATGCTGGATCCAGCGGGTTGCCCCCAGCAGGCGTTCGACGCGCAGGCATCCCACGTTCGTTAGTGTTCCCACAACGTCGCAAGACGCGCAGTCGGGGGTTGAAAGCCCCGACGACCGTGCACGACGCGCCCGACGTGCGATCCCGCGGACTCGCAACGGTACGTGTGCGCCCCGGCTCATCCAGCGGAGCGCAGCGCCTCGGTCAGCAGCAACCCCACCAGTTTCCGCTCGGCCTCGATCACCCGCACCCCCAGCGGCGTCCCCTCTGCGACCTGCCGCACCACCTCGCGGATGGTGTAGCCCGGCTCCCCGAACAGCGAGAGCCGCATCTCCGGCGGCGCGCCGGCCAGCCGTGCCAGCGTCAGCGCCTGCAAGCCTTCCAGGTCGAGCGCGTTCAGCTCGTCCAGGACACGCGGATCGGGCTGAGCCAGAAACGCTCGGAGCGTCACTGGCCCGTCAGGTCGCAGCAGGACCGGGCGCGGCAGCTCAAACGGCTTGAGCTTCCAGCGCCCGCACCGGATAGGCTCCTCGGGCGGCGCGCCGGCCATCTCACGCGTGCCCTCGCCCAGGTCCATGCTGGCTGACCTACTTCCCGTCCGGCTCCAGCTGCAGCGAGAGCGAGTTGATGCAGTAGCGCAGCCCGGTCGGGGCCGGGCCGTCTTCGAAGACGTGCCCCAGGTGGCCGCCGCAGCGCTTGCAGGTCACCTCGGTGCGGGTCATCCCGTGGCTGTAGTCGGCGGTCAGCTCGACGTTCTGCTGCGCGACGGGCGAGGTGAAGCTCGGCCAGCCACAGTGCGAGTCAAACTTGGTGTCGGAGGTGAACAGCTCGGCCCCGCACCCGGCGCAGTGATACATGCCGTCGATCTTGGTCATGTTGTACTCGCCGGTCCAGGGACGCTCGGTCCCCTTCTGGCGCAGGACGTAGTACCGCTCCGGGGTCAGGCGCTCGCGCCACTCCGCATCCGTCTTCGGCAGGTCGGCTGGCGGGGAGGCCGCGTTCGCCCCGTCCGGACGTTCGACGCTCATGGTGCTCCTCCAGGATGGGCAGGAAGATCAGGCAGGATCGGCGGGCCGCCCGGCAGAGCGGCCCGCATCGCTTCAGGAAAGCTTACCGCGCTTTCGCCAATCCGCTACGGAATGCAGCAGCCCGGAGACTCTCACTTCGGCAGCCGCGACGGCTGGCACGCTTCCATCACCGCCCGCACCGACGACTCGTCGCCCGGCCGCGAGGCCACCACCCGCACAATCGCCGTGTCCAGCCCCTCGGCCAGCCGACGGAACGCCGCCGCCGCCCCGGCCGCCGGCCCGAAGTAGCCGACCAGCCGCGCCAGCTCGATGGGGAACGCGTCGATCAGCTCAGCCTCGCTGGCACCACGGTCGCGGCGCTCCTCAAGCTCCGTCAGCGCCTCGTCGAAGCCCATCCGCCCGAAGTGCCCCCGATACCCGAGCGCCTTCGAGACGCCCGGACGGGCCATCGCGTACCCCATCAGCGCCCGCGTGAACGCCCGCCGAGCCGCTTCCTCATCCTCGTCCACGCAGATGCGGATGTACTCCACCATCGCGACCGCGCGCGGGTCGCGGCCGGCCGCCTGCGCCCCCTCGGCCACGATCTCGCGGCTCCAGGCGATCTGCTCGGGCGTACACCAGTTCAGCGCTGCGCCGTCCGAGGCCTCGCCAGCCAGCTTCAGCATGTTCGGGCCGAGCGCCCCCAGCACCACCGGCACCTTCGGCGCGTTGATGCCGAGCTGGAAGCCGTGCAGGCTGATCGCCTTGCCCTCGTACTCGACAGCCTCGCCGGCCAGCAGGCCGCGCACCGTCACCAGGTAGTCGCGCATGGTGCCGATCGGCTTGAGATCCGGCAACCCCAGCGACTGCCGATAGGCCGGGTTGTGCAGCGCGCCTGAGCCAATGCCGAGCGTGAACCGCCCCCCGCTGACCTCCCCGACGGTCGCGGCGCAGGACGCCAGCGACGGAGCCGACCACAGCGGCGCGGGGATCACCGAGATGCCGGTGCCCAGGCCGCCATCCGCCACCTCAGCGCTCGCGACGGACCACTGCGCGCAGACGTGCATGGCGTCGCGGGCATTGCCGGCGTTCGTCCAGATGCTTGCGTACCCCAGGTGCGCAGCGTGCCGCGACAGCTCGCGGTGCTGCGCCCACGACAGCCCGAGCTGCATATCCAGCCCGACGCCGATCTCCATGTCTGACCTCCCCAGCATCCTCTTTTCCGTGTCGCGCCCGTGTCGAGATAACGATAGCGGAGCGTCCCCCCGCCGCGACGCCCGCCAGCGCCCTACGGCTTGCGGGCTCGCACCAGCAGGCAGAACGGCCGCCCCCGCTCCACGATCCAGTCGGGCCGCCGCAGCAGCATCTCGGCGTCCGGCATCGGCTCCTCGACCCGCTCCACGATCAACCCCGCGTCGGTCAGGTCGTTGAGGATCGTCGAGACCATCCGGTGGTACTTCCGGACGCCGTCCATGATCCAGCTCTCTTCGCGCAGGCCCTCCTCGCCGTAGCGGCTCAGCGCCCAGTGCGTGACCGTGCCAGCCGCGTCCCGGACCCAGCCCTCGGGCGTGGCGCGGCTCAAGTAGACCGGGTGCTCGTTCGAGAACACCAGGTGGCCGCCGGGCGTCAGCCAGGACGCGATGCGTCGGGCCAGCGCGGCAAAATCCTCGACGTAGTGGAACGCCAGGGAACTGATGACCACCTCGAAGCACTCGGGCGGGAAAGCCGCCTCCTCCATCGACGCCCGCTGGTACGTCACACGCGGATGCGCGCGGTCGCGCCGGGCGACCGCCAGCATCCGCTCGGAGAGGTCCACGCCGACGACCTCGGCCGCCCCGCACTCGGCAAGATACGCAGTCCACTGGCCGGTGCCGCAGCCCAGATCGAGCGCCCGCCGGCCGGTCAGATCCGGCAGGAGCGCCTTGAACGCAGTATGCTCGTACGCGCCGGTCCACCCCTCGCCGAACCGTTCCAGTCTGGCGTACCCGGCGAAGAACCGGGCATCGTCGTAGATGTTCTGCGGTCGCTGGTCTGAAGTCATCATCATCACCGTGTGCGGTCAGCGCGGTGCGCGACACGCAAAGGAGGTATGGCTGTGGACGCTGAGACGGCGCCCGCTGGGACCGAGGGAGCACCTGGAGAGCACGCGCAGCCAGGGACCGCCGCGCCCGACGATGCCCAGACCCACCGCCGGCTGGCCGCCGACCTGTTCAACCGCGTCTGGAGCCTGCTGGGGCAAGCTGACCGGACGCAGGCCGACGACGACACGATGCTGCACGCCGCGCACGCCTCGCGTTTTCACTGGGGCGAGGTCGGGACGCCCGTCAACTTCGCCCGTGGCGAGTGGCAGATCTCCCGTGTCTACGCCACGCTGAAGCGTCCGGAGCCGGCCCTCTGGCACGCGCGCCGCTGCCTGGAATTGTGCCAGCAGAACGGCATCGGCGACTTTGACCTGGCGTTTGCCTACGAGGCGATGGCCCGCGCGCACGCCACGGCCGGGCAGCACGAGGCGACGAACAGCTACCTGCAACTGGCCCGGCAGGCTGGCCGGCAGATCGCGCGGCAGGAGGACCGCGACGTCTTTCTGGCCGACCTCGCCTCGATCCCGACCGGCAGCGAGGGTTGAACGGGAGCGCCGGTGGCAGTGTGGCGGCTACCCGCCTGTCAATCGTGAACGACCCGGTTGGGCCACTGCCGATGCTTCTCCGTCATCCCGAGCAACATGACCCATTCGGCCGAGCACAAGGCAAGCCTGACGACCCTCCACCCCGTCATCCCGCGCGGCGTGAGGCTGCTCCCTTCACCGCCATCCCGAGCGGAGTGAGCGTGCGAACGCAGTCGAGGGATCTTCCTCACGTAGCCACAACGAGGTAGATCCCTCTCCACTCCGCTCGTGCCTCGCCGCGGTCGGGATGACGGACGGGTGTGCTCGTTCCTCGCGTAGCTTGCCCTGAGCTTGCCGAATGGCGTCGGGATGACGACGGGCACTGAGCGCCCCTGCGACTGACGCCTGACGAGCCACTACCCGCGCTTCCAGACCCCCAGGCCGACCGCCGCTCCCGCCAGCCCGGCCATCGCGATGCAGCCCAGCACGAAGCCCCAGCGGATCGCATCCGAGGTCAGCTCGCCGCCGAACCCACTGACGACCGTCGCCAGGATCGCCGAGGGGATCGTCACGCCGAACGCATGCCCGAAGTGGCGCGTCGTCTCCAGCATCCCCGAGGCCACCCCGCGCGAGCTTGACGGCAGCGTGCTCATGATGACCGTGTTGTTGACGGCCAGCAGGACGCCACTCCCCAATCCTGCCACCAGCCCGGCCAGGATCAGCCCGGCGTAGCTCTCGTACCAGCCTGAGACGGCCCACGCGGCCAGCCCGAGGGTCAGCAGCGACGCGCCAGCCGGCCGCAGCCACCATGCGCGGGCGCGATCATAGAACCAGCCGCCAAGATAGGCGGTGGCCGTGATGCTGGCCTGCACGACGACCATCAGCGCGCCGCCCGACAGGATGCTCATGGCAAGCCCCTGCACCACCAGCAGCGGCCCGAGGAACATCGCGCCCATCATCGTCAGGTGCAGGATGGCGTTCACCCCGACAGCCGCGCCGAACTGGGCGTTGTGCAGTTGTCGCCAGTCCATCAACGGCACGCGGACGCGCCGCTCCACCACGATGAACGCCGTCCCCGTGGCAATCGCCAGCAGCGGCAGCCAGACGTGGAACACGGGCATCACGACCTCGGACGTGGCGCCGTGTGGATGGTTCAGCGCGAACGCCAGCACCGTCATCGTCACGACGAGCAGCGCGGCGCCGGCCCAGTCCACCGTGCCGCCGCTCCGCTCGCTGCCCGGCAGGCTGCGCGCGCGGACGGCCGCCAGCAGCGCCAGCGGCAGCGGCCCCAGGAACAGCAGCGGCCAGACCCCGGCCTGCACGGCTAGCGTCCCCAGCGCTGACCCGATCACCGCCGCCAGCGAGGAGGCCGTCGCGACGATCGCGATGGCGCGGGCGCGCCCGGTGGTGGGGACAGCCCGGGCGATGATCGCCAGGTTGTTGCCGGAGATCATCGCGCCGCCGATGCCCTGCCCGATGCGCGCCGCCAGCAAGACCTCGAAGGTGGGGGCAAGGCCGGCCAGCGCCGTGGCCGCCGCGAACGTCAGCGCGCCAGCCCCGAACATCCGTCGGTGCCCGAGCAGATCCCCGAGCCGCCCCGAGACGAGCAGCGTGCCGGCCAGGGCCAGGATGTACACCGTCATCAGCCAGGCGCCGTCCAGCGCCGAGACGCCCAGCGCCGCCGAGACGCTCGGCACGACAGCCGTCAGCGGCGTCAGCCCGAGCTGAATCAGGATCTCGCCGATGCCCACCGTGACGATGGTGCCGCGCGGACTGGTGGTCGTGGTCCCGTCGCGCTGACGGGCGAGCGGCAGGGTGAGCCGCCCGGCGGCGACGTTCTGCATCGGCGGTGTGTCCTTCACGAGTCTCTTCGGTCAGTGTACCGGGCGTGCGCTCCCCGCGCTCGCCGCCGCTCACGCAGGGGTGCCCGCAGCATCCTGCACTGCGGCCATCGCAGTCGCACCCCCCATCTTTTGCGTCTTGTATCCTTCAGCAGCGGTCTTTCGCGGTCAGGAGGCTCTCATTGTGGCGAACGTCTACCGGGTTCCGCTCGTCCTGACGCCACAACCAGAAGGCGGCCACACCGTGACCTCGCCGGCGCTGCCAGGACTGGTTACTGAAGGTGACTCGCTCGAACAGGCGCTGGAGCACGTCGAAGATGCCCTGCGGGCCACCCTGGAGTTGTATGAAGACACCGGCCGTCCTGTCCCCCGAGGTTTGGTCCAGGACCCGGATGCCGGTTCGATCCAGTTTGACCTGCTCGTCCCCACGTCGTGACCTATCGGGAGGTTGCACGGAAACTCCGAGCACTTGGCTGCGAAGAACTTCCCGTCGCAGCGGCGGCTCGCACCGGAAATGGCACAATCCCACGACCGGTGGAGCTACCGTGGTTCCTGACTGGGGAAGCAAGGATTTGCGGGCAGCCGTTCGCGACCTCGATATCGGCTGGGATCGGTTTCTCCAAGCCTGACACGCGAGCAGCCGGTCGATCTCGTGGTGGCCTCTGCCATCAGCAACTCGTACTTCCGCCAGTCGGTTGGCCAGTCAAAGGTACTCATGCAATCGCCCTGAGTCACGAACCAGGGCGATTGCATGTTGATGTCGTCGTGCCGCCGCGTCGGGGCTTGAAAGCCCCGCCTACGATCCTGCAGTCGCTGCGCGACGCTGTAGTCTCACCAGTCCCTGTCCGTGCCCGGTGTCCGTCGCGCAGCGACGGCATGCGTGTAGGCG
>JADZEM010000220.1 GCA_020850535.1 Chloroflexota bacterium | reverse complement strand
TGATGCTGCTACCAGTGCAATCGTATGTTGAGCGCGTCGTGCCGCCGCGTCGGGGCTTGAAAGCCCCGCCTACGATCCTGCAGTCGCTGCGCGACGCTCCAGTCGCACCAGTGCCTGCCGTTCCCGGTCTCCGTCGCGCAGCGACGGAATGACTGTAGGCGGGGGTTTCAACCCCCGACCGCCCGTTCCCTGATGCTTCGGGTACACCAATGAACATGCAATCGCCCTGGTCACGGATCGGGGCTGCTTGACGGCTCCTCCTGGCCGACCTACGATACTCGGGCTGTCCGCATGCGAGCTGGGCGTCAACACCGGGCATTCGACGGGGGATCGATGGATCGCGCGAGCCGTAGGTCGTGAATCTCTGGCTGGGGGCCGTCGCGCTGGGGTTGGCGTTCGCCGCATCGGCCATCGGCGTGTTCGTCACCTTTCGCGTGCTGGCCTTTCCTGACCTGACGGTTGACGGCAGCTTCCCGCTCGGAGCGGCGGTCTCCGCCGTGCTGCTGACACGGGGCTGGGATCCGTGGCTGACGCTGGCCGTGGCAACGCTGGCGGGCGCGGTGGCCGGAGCGGCGACAGCGGTCCTCAACAGCCACTTCAAGATCAACGGTCTGCTGGCCGGTATTCTGGTCTCGCTCGGGCTGTGGTCCGTCAATCTGCGCGTGATGCAGGACAAGGCGAACCTGCCGCTGCTGTCCGTCGAGACCGTCATGTCGCCCGTCCGGCCGTACCTCGCCGACGCCAACCTCCGCGCGATCCTCGTGTTCGGGGTCGTGGCGCTGCTGGCGGGGCTGCTGCTCTACTGGCTGCTGAACACCGACCTGGGGCTGGCGCTCCGGGCGACCGGCCAGAACGAGAAGATGGTCCGCGCCCAGGGCATCGATGCCGACCTGATGCGGCTGGTCGGGCTGGCGCTGGCGAACGGGCTGGTGGCCTTCTCCGGCGGCTTGCTGGCCCAGTTCCAGGGCTACGCTGATGTGGGGATGGGCCTGGGCATGATCGTGTCGGGGCTAGCGGCCGTCATCATCGGGGAGACGCTGCTGCGCCCGCGCGGCATCGGTATGGCGATCCTGTCGGCAGTCGTCGGCTCGGTCATCTTCCGCGTGGTGGTGGCTGCCGCCATGTTCATCCCGTTCCTGAGCACCACCGACCTCCGCCTTGTGACGTCGCTGATCGTGGTGGTGGCGCTGGCCGTGCCGCGGTTGCGGGTGCTGGTGCTGCCGCGAGGACTCCCGGCCAGCGTGGCCGGGCCGGCCCGCATATGATCCAGCTCGACGGCGTCGTCGTGACGTTCAACGCCGGCACCGTCAACGAGGTGCAGGCGCTGCGGGGGCTGACCTTCACGGTGCCGGACGGCGAGCTGGTCACTGTGGTCGGCTCCAACGGGGCTGGTAAGAGCACCATGCTGAACGCCATCGCCGGGGTGGTGATGCCTCAGCGGGGGCGGGTGATCGTCGGAGATCAGGACGTCACGCGGACGGTCGAGCATCGGCGGGCGCGCTACGTCGGCCGGGTGTTTCAGAATCCGCTCGACGGCACCGCCGCCGACATGTCCGTCGAGGAGAACCTGGCGCTGGCGGCACGGCGCGGACAGTCTCGCGGGCTGCGCCAGGCCGTGGGCAGCCGCGAGCGCGCGGAGTTCGGGGCACTGGTGGAGTCGCTGGGGCTTGGCCTGGAGCGCCGTCTCAAAGCGCCTGTCGGGCTGCTCTCGGGTGGGCAGCGGCAGGCGCTGACCCTGCTGATGGCGACGATGGCCCGCCCGCGCGTGCTGCTGCTGGACGAGCACACGGCGGCGCTCGACCCGGCCACCGCCGTGCAGATCGAGGAGCTTACGGCGAAACTGGTGGCCGAGCACCACCTGACGACCTTGATGGTGACCCACAACATGCAGCAAGCCTTGCGCCTCGGCACGCGAACGATCATGCTTCACCAGGGCGAGATCGCGCTCGATGTGCGGGCCGAGGAACGGCGCGGCATGACCGTGGACGATCTCGTTCGTCGTTTCCATGAGGCGCGCCAGCAGGCGCTGGTCGACGACGAGTTGCTGTTGACCTCGTAGACGGGGTCCCGCCAGCGACGAGGACTCCGCTCGTGGCGAGCGGAAGCAGCGCGCGGTGGGCGCACGTCGTGGCGGGATCGCAGGCACTGGACTCACTGAAGGAGGACGATCGTGGCGCACTTCTCTCGACGCTCGGTGCTGCTGGCATGGTCTGGCCTGTTGCTCGCGGCCTGCGGGCCGTCCGCGCCGGTTGCCGCGCCGACCGCGGCTCCGGCCAAGCCGACTGAAGCGCCGAAGCCGGCCGCTCCCGCATCGCCGGCCGCCCCGGCTGCTCCCGCCTCGCCAGCAGCGGCGGCTTCTCCGGCGACAGCCTCGGCGTCGCCGGCGGCAAGCCCGGCCACGGCGGCGTCGCCCACCGCTGCTCCGGCCGCCTCGCCAGCCGCGAAGCCGGCCGCCTCCACCGGCGCCTGGCCGCCGGCGCGCGGCTCGGTCGTCGGGCAGGCGCCAGCCGGCAAGAGCTTCTCGGTGGGCATCATCCAGTTCGTGTCGCATCCTGCCCTGGACGCGGCGCGGATGGGTACCATCAAGGCGCTCGACGACAACGGCTACAAGGACGGCCAGAACCTCAAGATCGACTATCAGAACGGCCAGGCCGACGTTGGCACGGTGAACACCATCGCCCAGCGATTCCGCGATGCCAACCTCGATCTCGTCGTGGCCATCGCGACGCCGCCCTACCAGGCGATGATGAACGTCATCAAAGACACCGGGAAGCCGCCGCTGGTCTTCAACTCGATTGTCGATCCGTTCGCGGCGGCCAAGGACGTCGTCAAGTCCCCGACCGACAAGCCGCCGTTCGTGACGGGCTTGCAGGCGCTGCCGCCGGTCGAGGACGCGATGCAGATCGCGAGAAAGTGCGTCCCGAACGCCAAGAAGTTCGGGATCGTCTGGAACCCCACGGAGGCCAACTCGGTGGTGGTGACGGGCGTGGCCCGCGAGGCGGCCGGCAAACTGGGCATCGAGCTGATCGAGCAGACGATCTCGAAGCCGGACGAGGTGCTCCAGGGCGCGCAGGCGCTCGTGCAGAAGGGGATCGATCTCTTCTTCGTCTCGACCGACAGCACCGTCGTGACGGCATTCGAGGCGCTGGTGAAGGTCGCTATCGACAACAAGAAGCCGGTCTTCGCCAACGATCCGTCGTCGGCGGCGCGCGGGGCGGCGGCGGCGCTCGGCATCGACTACGAGCAGGTAGGATACGAGAGCGGCCAGATGGCGGCCATGTACCTTTCGGGCAAGCCGATGAGCGAGATCAAGATCGAGAAGGCGTCGCTCGGCCTGCTGGCGATCAACACCAAGGCCGCGAACGACCAGGGCGTGATGCTCCCGGCCGACGTGATGGCGCAGGCGAAGCAGACGTACAACGAGATCGCTGCGCCGAAGCCGTAGTCTGACGGGGCGACGCGCGAGAGGAAGGGACGAGAACGTTGGGCAAGGCGACGGCAGAGAGCTTCATCCTGATGATCGAAGGACAGGAGGGCATCTCGTACGATGGCCTCCTGTCCCTGGCGCGACAGGTCGAGGCGGCCGGGTGGGGCGGCCTTTTCCGGTCCGACCACTGGCTCCCGATCCAGGGACAGCGGACGCTCGACGCGACCGACGCATGGTCGACGCTGGCTGGACTGGCCCGCGAGACCTCACGGATCAGGCTGGGGGCGCTGGTCAGCCCGATGACGTTCCGCCATCCGACCGAGTTCGCGAAGATCGTGGCGACCGTCGATCAGATGAGCGGCGGCCGGATCGACGCCGGCTTCGGGGCCGGCTGGTATGAGGGCGAGCACCAGACCTACGGTCTCCCGTTCAACTCGTTCCGCGAGCGGTTCGACCGGATGACCGAGGCGATCGACATCTGCACCAGCCTCTGGTCGCCGTCCGAGTCTACGTCGTTCAGCGGCGCGTACTACCAGTTGGACAACGCGCCCGGCTTCCCGAAGCCGCTCCAGCAGCCGATGCCAGTGATCGTCGGTGGCAAGGGGGCGAAGCGCACGCCGGCGCTGACCGCCAGGTACGCCCGCGAGTACAACACCGGCGGCCTCGTGCACGAGTGGGTGGAGCGCCGCGACCGTGTCAAGGCGGCCTGCGAGGCGATTGGGCGCGACCCCGCCAGCCTGCGGTACACCTGGATGACGGCGACCTGCATCGGCCTGACCGAGGCCGACGCCTGGAAACGGGCGACGATGCGCTTCAAGCACGCCGGTCTGTCCGGGACCGTCGAGGACTGGGTGGCCGAGCAGCAGGGGCGCGGGATGACCTTCGGGAGTGTCGAGCAGGCTGCCGAACGGCTCCGCGCGTACGCCGAGGCGGGCGCGGAGCGCTTCTACCTGCAGATCGTGCCGGCCCCCGAGGAGGAGCACGTCGATCTGATCACGCGCGAGCTGATCCCGCGCGTGGTGGGGTGAGCGCTTGATCGAGCGTGAGGGCCTCCGCAAGCCTCGGAGGGCTACCCTCCTCGCGCTGGTCGCGCTGCTGCTGGCCGTGCTCGGGTGCGGCGACGGCGGCCGGCTGCTGGCGTCCAGCAGCGTATCGCGCGGCAGCCTCACGCCGTCTACGACCGACCGCGTCGATCTGGCCTACACGCTCAGCCGGGCGGCCCAGGTGTCGCTGTCAGTGGCCCTGCCAGACGGCTCGGCGGTCGATCTGCTCAAGGACGAGCCGCGTCCGGCTGCCGGGGCGTACGTCCACGCCTTCGACGGCACGATCCCGCTGACGGACCGCTCCGGCGAGCGGCGCGTGCTGCGCGACGGATCGTACCGGCTGCTGCTGTCCGCGCAGGACGCGACCGGCCGCTTGGAGAGCGCTTCGTTTGACCTGCAGGTTGAGCGCGCGGACACCGAGATCCCGGCCGTCGAGCGGCTGGCCGTCTACCCGGCCGTGCTGACCCCGAACTTCGACGGCGTGGACGACGTGGCGACCATCACCTATCGGCTGACGGAGCGCTCGCGGGTATTCGCCTATGCGACAAACGCCGAGGGACAGCGCGTCTACGTCGGCACCCAGGAGCTGCTCGAGCCGGGCGAGTACCGCGAGGTCTGGGACGGCTCGAACAAGGACCGTCCGCTGCCAGACGGCGTCTACACCTTCGTGATCCGGGCGACCGACCTCGCGGGGAACACGGTCCTGAGCAGCGTGCCGGTCACCATCCAGTCGAGCGGTCGGCCGGACGCCCGCATCCTGCGGATCTCGTTCACGCCGCGGCGGCTGATGCTCGGCGACGAGGTGACGGTCGAGGCGGTGGTGCGGAACGTCGGGACGGTGCCGCTGCGGACCGGCGGGCCGGCTCCGGGCTACACCTACAGCAGCTTCGACAACTTCGCCAGCATCGAGCAGCACGGTCTGATCGACCGGCTCGGCGTCTGGCGGATCGGGGTGGACTGGGCCGGGTCGCCCACCGCCAGCGGCTCGAAGTACCCGTATCGCTGGGGCCTGGGGACCGATCTGCAGCCCGGCGCCGAGACGACGGTCACCGGCCGGATCAGGATGGAGCACGGTCCGAACCTTGACCGAATGGTCGGGCCGCCCCAGAATCGCTTCTTCCTGTACGGCGGGCTGATCCACGAGGGCATCGCGTTTCAGGACGACAAGCTGGGCGGCACCTGGATCGAGGTCGGGTACTGATGGCCGCACGCGAGCGGCCCGGCCCGACCGTGACCGTGGCGGTCGTGGCGCTGAACGAGGCCGAGCTGATCGAAGGGTGCCTCGTGAGCGCGGCCTGGGCCGACGAGCTGCTGGTGATCGTGGACGCGGCCACCACCGACGCGACAGTGACTCTCGCTGAGGCGCATGGCGCGCGGGTGGTCACGCGGCCCTGGCGCGGCTGGCCCAATCAGCGGAACGCCGCCCTCGACCTGGCCTCCAGCGACTGGGTGCTGTTCCTCGACGGCGACGAGCGCATCACGCCGGCCCTGGCGCAGGAGGTCCGGAGGACGCTCGCCACGGCGGGCGAGACGGCCGGCTGCTGGGTTCCGCGCCGAAACGTGATCGCCGGGGAGTGGGTGAAGCACGCCGGCTGGTGGCCGGATCGGCAGTTGCGCCTCCTGCGCCGCACGGCGGCCCGCTACGACGAGGGCGTCTCTGTGCACGAGGTCGCCACGCTGGACGGCCCGGACGCCATCCTCCAGGAGCCGATGCTGCACCTAAACTACGACTCGCTGACCGAGTTCCGCGAGAAGCAGGCGCGCTTCGCGAAGCTGGAGGCGGCGACGCTCTGGGAGCATGGCATCCGTCCACGTCCGCACAGCGTCGTCTTGCAGCCGATCCGCGAGTTTCGGCGGCGGACTGTCGAGCTGGGCGGCATTCGTCAGGGACCATTGGGGCTGCGCCTGGGCGCGGAGATGGCGTACGCGGCGTTTCAGACCTACCGCGAGCTGCTGCGGATGAAACGGGCGGAGCAGACCTCCACTGCCAGGGAGCGTTCCACCGCGCCAGCCTGACCGATGTCGAGCGAGGACAGACCGCCGAGGTCGCGCCGCATCCAGCCGCTCTGGACGATGCTGCTGCTGGCGGTCCTCTACGGCATCCTGCTCGACGAGGTGGGGTCCCTCAGCGCCAGCGTCCTGGTGGATGGGCTGATCGGCGTGCTGCTCGGGCTGTTCATCTGCTCGGCGCCGGCCTCGGCAGCGGTCGACCTACTCTACCTGGACCGGCACGGATGGTCGCGGTTGGGATCGGACTGGGCGGATCTGGCCTGGGTCGGGCTGAACCTGCTGGTGATGATCGTCGGGTGCTTCGTGACGATTGTCGGCGCGGTCCGCTTCGTCGGGTGAAGCGGACCGGCGCGCCGGCAGGGGATGTCACGCGGGGGCTCGTCTCTCCGAGAGACTCTCGCGAACCGACCGCCTACCGGCCGAAGCGCAGGATGCTGGTGACGCCGGCGATCCACAGCGAGCCGTCCGGGGCGGCTGCCACGTCGAGGTAGCAGATCTTTGCCAGCACGTCCTGTTCGAGCAACTGGTCGAAGTTCGGGCCGCCGAAGCGCATCCGAGTCAGGTCGCCGGTGTTGTACGAGCAGAAGAAGAAGTCGCCGGCATACTCGGGCATCGCGGTGCCGGTGTAGAACGTCGCACCGCTCGGCGCGATGCGCCCGCGCTCGGTCTCCCAGATCGGATCGATGAAGCCGGGCTGGTGGGCGTACCCTTCGGCCACGGGGTTGCCGTAGTTGCCGCCGGCGACCACCCGGTTGACCTCGTCGTGGCCGACCTCGCCGTTCTCGGTGATGTACGGCACGCCGCTGACCGGGTGAAATGCCAGCCCGTACGGGTTGCGGAAGCCAGTCGCGTAGACCGGCGAGGACGGATCTGGATTGTCGCCCGGGATGCTGCCGTCGTCGTTCAGGCGCAGGATCTTGCCGTTGAGGCGCTTCGGGTTCTGGGCGCGGTCGTCCTGGTTGACGTCTCCAACGGTCACATACAGCTTGCCGTCCCTGCCAAAGCCGAGGCGGCCGCCGTTGTGGCAGCAGATGCCGGCCGGCAGATCGCGGATGATCGGCGTGCGCTCGGTGGCGAGGCCGTCCTTCTCGGTGTACCGGACGACGCGATTGTCCTCGGGGTCGCCGATGTCGTTCTTGGCCTGCGAGTAGAAGACGTAGACCCAGTGGTTCCTGGCGAAGTCAGGGTGCAGCGCCAGGCCGAGCGCGCCCATCTCCTTGCGCTGGGCGACCCGCAACTGGACGAACGGCTCCTCCTGGAGCGTGCCATCCGCCTTCACGATCCGGACGAGGCCCTTCGAGACCTCGTTGAAGAAGACCCGGCCGTCCGGCGCGAACTGCATCGCCATCGGGACCAGGACGCCCTCGACGACCGGCCGGATCGTAATGTCTGCCGCCACCTGCGTGACCGGGGTCGGCGTGTTGTACTGCTTCGTCTCGGGCGTGGCCGGCGGCTCAGGCGTCGGGGTGGCGGTGCGGCCCCGCTCAGGGGTCGAGCGAGCCGCAGACGCGGCCGGCGCTGACGTGGCGGCCGCCGCGGCCGGGGCGCTCGTCGGCGCGGACTGCACCGGTGGCGCTGGTTGGGTCGCAGCCGGTGCGGCTGGCTTCGCGGTGGGGGTCGGGACGGCGGCCGGGGCACAGGCCGCGATCAGGAGAAAGAGCAGAAAGAGCAGCCCGGAGGCTCGCTGAAGGTGTAGCACAGAGGCTCCGCGGTGGGTGCGGGACGGGGGGTGTCGGCGCATCCGTGTCGTTCGCCCGTCCGCCAAAGGGCGTCTCACGGAGTATATGACCGCTCGTAAACGCCGGGCCAGAGATGAACGGAAGGCGATGCGCCTATTTCGCCAGGAGCAAGCGCAGCAGTGGAAGCGCCTTGGTGGCAGCCCGCCCACGATGGCTGAAGGTACCCTTCAACGTCTGGGGAATCTCGGCCATCGTCTTCCCGAGCTGTGGGACGTAGAAGATCGGGTCGTAGCCGAAGCCGCCGTCGCCGGCTGGGCGCTCAGCCACCTGGCCTTCGCACGTCCCCGTTCGACGGTAGACTTTGCCGTCGAGCGCGGCCACGGCCAGCACGGTGACGTATCGGCAGGCGCGCTGCGCTGGCGGAAGGCCGGCCAGCCGGTCCACGATCAGTTGATTCTTGACGCTGTAGTCCGTCCCGCCCCAGCGCGCCGAGATGACGCCCGGCTCGCCGTTGAGCGCGTCGACCTCGAAGCCCGAATCCTCGGCCACGGTCAGTACCTTGCTGGCTCGACGGAACGCCCGCGCCTTCAGCATGGCGTTGGCGACGAACGACGTCTCGCCTTCGACCACATCCAGGTCGATGCCGAGATCGGCCGGCACGACGATGCGGGCCGGCAGATCGGCCAGCAGCTCACGCAGCTCGCGGATCTTGCCCTGGCTGGTCGTGCCGAGCAGCAGCAGCGGCAGCTCACGTCCCATAGCGTAGGCGAGGGTACGGGACGGACCACGTCGAACGCCAGCCTGTATACTCCGCTCTCGTCATGCCGGGACGCGCCGACGACCAACTGGGACCGTTCCTTGAACGGGTCGTGCTGCCGTCGGGCTGGCACGTTCTGCACGAGCCGAGCGTCGAATCCACGATGGATCTGGCGCGCGAGGCGGCCCGCGGGGGCTGGCCGGATCGCACGTTGTTCGTGACCGACTACCAGTCGCAGGGACGAGGACGGCAGGGACGGGTCTGGGTCTGCCCGCCGTACGCCGGGCTGCTGACGACCGTCCTGCTGCGTCGGCCGGCCGCGCCGCCGCACACCTACACGGTGCTCGTCGCGGTGTCGGTCTGCGAGGCCATCGAGCGGCTGCTGGCGCTGGAACCGGCCATCAAGTGGCCGAACGACGTGATGTTGGACGGCCAGAAGACCATGGGCGTGCTGGCCGAAGCGAGCAGCGACGGCCGCGAACAGACCGTGATCGTCGGGTTCGGGATCAACGTGAACCTCGACTCGGAAGAGCTGGCCGAGCTGCCGAACGCCACCTCGCTCTCGATCCAGGCCGGGCGTCAGGTCCACCGGGGCGAGCTGCTGGCCCTGATCGTCGAGCGGCTGGACTCCTGGCTGCGCGACGACCGTCACCTGAAGACCGACGCGCTCTGGCAGGCCTGGAACGGGCGGCTCTGGGGTCGCGATCAGCGGGTCCGCGTCCGCGAGGGCGAGCAGGAGCTGACCGGCACGGTGCTCGGCGGCGAGCGCGACGGTACGCTGTTGCTCCGGCTGACCGATGGCGGCATCCGGCGGGTGGTGGCTGGCGAGGTGCTGCTGTGAGCGCCGGTCCCAGGCGACGAGGCGAGGCGTGGCGGCGCCGGTGAGCGCGGCGGCCGACGGGGCGAGAGTTGGCCGCGCGCCCGAACGGCCGAGCATGCTGCCGGTGGGGCGTCTCGCCGAGGCCGCGCTGCTGGCAGGCGTCCTCGCGCTGGCCGTTGCCGTGCGCCTGCCGGGCCTTGCCGACCCGACCGACCTCTCGGACGAGGGGATCCGGGGCGTCCAGCTCCGGCTGCTGGCCGCCGGCTTCAAGCCCGTCTCAGAGATCTACGCTTCGCAAGGGCCGCTCTCGCTCTGGCTGTTCTACCCGCTAACGGCGCTGCTCGGGCCAGACATCGTCGTTGGGCGGCTGACGGCGGTCCTGGCGAGCCTGCTGGCCCTGGGTGCATCGGCCGTGCTGGCGCGCAGCCTCGCCGGGCCGCTCGCGGGCATCGCGACGGGTCTCGTGCTGGCGGTCAGCCCGGTCTTCCTCGAGAACTCGCGGCTGGCGTTCGTCGAGCAGCCCTCGCTTGCGCCGACCGCCCTCGGCCTGGCGCTGCTCGTGCGGTACCGTCAGGCCGGCGGGCGCGGCTGGCTGATCGGATCGGTCGTGCTGCTGGCGGTCGGGACGCTCGCCAAGCCGATGGCGGCGGTCGCCGGTTTCGGTGCGCTGGTGCTGATTCTTGCGCCACCGGCGGCCTCGGCCGGCGAGCGAGCGCGTTCGTGGCCTGCGCGGCTGACCGATCTGGGCATCTACACGACGGTCGGGCTTGCGGTCTGTGCGCTCGCAATCGTCGCCATCGGGCCGCAGGTCGTCTACGAGCAGGTCGTGGCCTACCGGGTCGGGGCGCGGGCCGCTCGTGGCTGGGACATGCTCGCCAACGGTCAGATCGTCGCGCAAGAGCTCCAGCGCGACAGTCTCGGCGTCTGGCTGGCGGCGCTGCTCGGCGGTGTGGTGACGCTCGTCAGACGACCACCGCTCGGGATCGCCGTGCTGGCCTGGACGGTCGGAGCCGCCGGCGCGCTGTTGGTCTACTCGCCGCTCTGGCCGAAGCACGTCACCTACCTGCTGCCGCCGCTGGCGATCCTTGCCGGCACAGGGTTCGCCGAGGTGGCGAGGTTGGGGTTCGGCTCGCGCGCCCCCGTGCAACTGGCCGCTGGCGGCGTCGCGGGTGTGGCCGCGCTGATCGTGCTGGCGCAGGCTCCGGGCCTCGCCGCCGAGACGCGCTCGATCGTCTACCGTCACGCCGGCTCGGACATGAGGCGCTACGCCGACGATCTCGCCATCGTGCAGGCCGCGGCTGGGCCGGATCAGTTCGTGGTCGTGGATGACGCCTATCTCGCGATGGTGACCGGGCGGCTCGTGCCTCCGCCGCTCGCCGACCTCTCGATCAGCCGGATCGGGGCGCGGGCGTTGAGCGCCGATCAGGCGATTGCCGACACCCGCCGCTTCGACGCCAGGGTGCTGGTGCTGACCGACGACCACCTGGGCGGCGTTCAGCGCTACCTGACCTGGGCCGACCGTGAGTACGTGCTCGTCAAAGGGTACGTCCAGCGGCGGCCGAACCGGTATCGGCGGGTGTACGTGGCCCCGGGTGTCGATCTGACGGCCGCCCGCGCGGCGATGCTTGGCAGTCTGGCGCAGCAGACCGATGTGACGCTTGGGCCGGCCTTGCTGCTCGGATACGACCTGGAGAGCCGGACGATCAAGACCGGTTCGCGGGTCGATCTCACGCTGATGCTCGAGGCGACCCAGGATCGCGCACCCGAACATGCGCTGATCACTCGTCTGCGGGATGCCTCGGGCGATACGGCCTGGGAAGGCCAGTGGAAGATCGGAGAGGGCTCTCAGGAGCTGCATACCTGGAAGTCTGGTCAGTGGCAGGTGCAGACGATGCGGCTCCTGGTGGACGACGTGCCGCCCGGCGAGTACACGCTGACCATCGGGCTGCCGCGGCCGAACGCTGGCCCGGCCCGGGTGACCGCACGTGCTGGAGCCGAGGCGCTGCCGTCACGCGAGGAGCTGAGCCTCGGCGACGTCACGGTGCTGCGGTGACCACGTGACCGCGAGCGAGTCGCGCGTGGCGGCCGCCGGGCCGGCAACAGCGAACGAGCTGGGCGCAGTTTCAGGGCGAGTGCACGTTCGTTGATGTTTCTGCAACGCCATGAAACGGGCAGTCGGAGGTTGAAAGCCTCGACGACGCTGCACGACCCGCCCAACGGGCAATCACCCTTGGCCGGGCATGAGGAAGGCAGACGCCAGGGCGATTGCATGTTGATGTCGTCGTGCCGCCGCGTCGGGGCTTGAAAGCCCCGCCTACGATCCTGCAGTCGCTGCGCGACGCTCCAGTCGCACCAGTGCCTGCCGTTCCCAACGGCCGTCGCGCAGCGACTGAATGACTGTAGGCGGGGGTTTCAACCCCCGACCGCCCGTTCCATGATGCTCCGGGGACACCAATGAACATGCAATCGCCCTGAGGGCAGCGCCAGGGCGATTGCATGTAGATGTCGTCGTGCCGCGTCTTCGGGTATTGAAAGCCCCGCCTACGATCCTGCAGTCGCTGCGCGACGCGCCAGTCTCACCAGTGCCGGCCGTTCCCGGTCTCCGTCGCGCAGCGACGGAATGACTGTAGGCGGGGCTTTCAACCCCCGACCGCC
>JADZEM010000219.1 GCA_020850535.1 Chloroflexota bacterium | reverse complement strand
GGGTCGTGGGTCGTGGGTCGTGGGTCGTGGGTCGTGGGTCGTGGGTCGTGGGTCGTGGGTCGTGGGTCGTCAATGTTGGTGAAAGCATGCAAGCTGCAATTGTCATCCTGAGCGCAGCGAAGGATCTCACCCGCTGACCGTCAGCCCTTGCGTCACCCGCAGACCATCATCGTGTTGCCTCACCCGCTGACCGTCACCATCGCGTCAGCGGGTGAGATCCTTCGTTCCGCTCGCAAGCTCGCTTCACTCAGGATGACATGGTGGGGTAGGCATCGCTCACGATTCGCTGATCGCTGATCGCTGATCGCTGATCGCTGATCGCTGATCGCTGATCGCTGATCGCTGATCGCTGATCGCGCGCTGGCACGCGCCATGCGCTTCTCTCCTCTGCCCAGGCTGCACATCCCACACAGCAGCACACCGCGTGGCGACGCGCGAGGCGCGGACCACCCCACGGAGGAGAGGAGGCGCTATGGAAGGGGCAGCCCAGCAGATACCTCAGCAGAGCAGCACCGTACGCGTGGCCGCCGTGGGCGACGTCCACTGCACGACGCGCTCGCAGGGTGCGCTCGCGCCGATCTTCCAGGCGGTCAACGAGCTGGCCGACGTCCTGGTGCTCTGCGGCGATCTCGCGGACTACGGGCTGGCCGAGGAGGCCCAGATCCTGGTGCGCGAGCTGAGCGTGGTCCGGGTGCCCATCGTGGCGGTCCTCGGCAACCACGACTTCGAGTCCGAGCAGCAGGACGCCGTCAAGCAGATCCTCTGTGAGGGCGGTATCCAGGTGCTCGACGGCGACGCTTGCGAGATCAAGGGCGTCGGGTTTGCCGGCATCAAGGGGTTCGGCGGCGGCTTCGGGTCACGGACGCTCGGATCGTGGGGGGAGCCTGCCATCAAGGCGTTCGTGCAGGAAGCGCTGCAGGAGGCGCTGAAGCTCGAATCGGCGCTGGCCCGCCTGCGCACCGAGCAGAAGATCGTGCTGATGCACTACTCGCCGATCCAGGCGACCTGCGAGGGCGAGCCGCTGGAGATCATGCCGTTCCTGGGCAGCAGCCGGCTGGAAGAGCCCATCAACCGCTACCCGGTGACTGCCGTCCTGCACGGGCACGCGCATCACGGCAGCCTCGAGGGCCACACGCAGGCCGAGATCCCGGTCTACAACGTCTCCGCGCCGCTGCTGCGGGCGCACTTCCCGGATCGGCCGCCGTTCCGCATCTTCGAGCTGCCGACGCGCGGGCCGGCCCAGACCGAGGCGCCGCCGACAGAAGGCCGGAGCCACAACGGCCTCGCCGGTCCGAACGGGCAGCAGCCGCACGCCGAGCAGCCATCTGGCCAACAGCCATCCGGCCAACAGCCATCCGGGCAGCAGGCTGCCGTGCAGCGCGTGGGCCTCAACGCACGGCAGGAGGCGCAGCACGCCACACCGGTCTGATTCTCAGCAGTCCTGACGGTTTCCAGCAGGGCGAACACCGTCCTCGCCGGCTGCCAATCGCCTGTCACGCAGACGCGCGGCGCGGCATCTGACGAACTGATGCACCCACCAGGCAGCAATCACCATCCACCATCCAGCGCCCGAGCAGATCGAGCTTCGGCCTGACCGAGCATCCCTTGGGCAGTTCGACGACGAGCTGATCCGTCTTCAGACATCCCTGTCAGCGATCTCTTCAGCGGCGTTCGTCGACCCGGCCTCGTCTCCGCCAGCGGCCGGGCCGGCGGACGCCGTTCCCGCCCCGAGCAAGGGCACAGTGGAGCACACCATGCACGCATCAACCATGCACGCATCAACGGCATCGACTACCGGGCACGGGTCGCCGCGGGCCACGCGCACCGCGAAGGCCGCGCGCGCCGCGAAGGCTGCTCCGGCAGCCAGGCAGACCCTGCCAGCCACCGGGCACGCGCCGCTGGCCGTGCCCATGCCGGTGCAAGGGTACCCGGAGCGCCACCTCGATCCCGAGACCAGGGCGTTCTACCGTCGCGCACTGTGGCGGCTCCACCAGGAGGAGGTACCGTTTCTGGTCGGCGGCGCGTACGCCTTCGAGCGGTACACCGGCATCGCCCGCCACACCAAGGATCTGGACGTTTTCGTTCGGGAAGCTGACCATCCACGAGCACTGGCGGCCCTCGAACAGGACGGCTGCCGCGGCGACGTTCCGTTCCCGCACTGGCTGGCGAAGGCCTACTGCGGCGAGCATGTTGTGGACATCATCTTCGGCTCGGGTAACGGCGTCGCGCCCGTGGACGACCTCTGGTTCGCGCACGCCGTGGACGAGACGGTCCTGGATGTGCCGGTCAAGATCGTGCCAGCCGAGGAGATGATCTGGCAGAAGGCGCTCATCATGGAGCGCGAGCGCTTCGACGGCGCGGACGTGGCCCACCTGCTGCGCGCCCGCGCCGAGACGATGGACTGGCGGCGACTGCTGGCCCGCTTCGGGCGGCACTGGCCGGTGCTCCTGAGCCACCTGATCCTCTTCGGGTACATCTACCCGGAGGAGCAAGCGCGGCTGCCGGCCGGCCTGCTGAGGCTGCTGCTGCGGCGGGCGGAGACCGGCATGACCTCGGAAGATGCGCTCACGCCGCCGGATGCCGACGGCCCGCTGTGTAACGGCCCGGTCCTGTCACGCACGCAGTACGTGGTGGACGTGGAGCAGTGGGGCTACCAGGATGGCCGGGTCGAGCCGGTCGGCCTGATGACGGTGGACGATGCCGCTACCTGGACGGAAGCCGGCCTGGCGGGCTGAGGGCCGTGGATCGTGGTGAACGTGTGCAAGTCGCAGTTGTCAGCCTGAGCGCAGCGAAGGACCTCACCCGCTGACCGCCAACATTCTCGTTATCGGCCGACCATCATGCTGCACCTCACCCGCTGACCGTCGATGTTCGCGTCAGCGGGTGAGGTCCTTCGCTGCGCTCAGGATGACAAGGGGCGTTGCAGGTTTGCCATTGACCTGTGGCGCATGTGCGGCCGGATACTCCCACGCCCCACGCCCCACGCCCCTAGCAGTTTTCCGGGTCGTCCACGGAGCAGGTCGCACCGGTCGCCACGGCTCCGACGGCCAGCAGCTCGGGTGTCTTCGGCCGCTCCAGCTCCACCACCCGCTCGATGACGTCCACCAGCACCTCGGCCGGCTGCGCGCCCGAGACGCCGTACTTGCCGGCCAGCAGGAAGAACGGCACACCGTCGATCCCGAGCCCGCGCCCGGCTTCCTCTTCAGCCTCGACCTCGGCGAGGCCTTCATCCGTCGCCAGGAACGCGCGGACGGCGTCGGCGTCGAGGCCGGCAGCAGCCGCCAGTTCGGTCAGCTGATCTGGATTGCCGATGTCCTTGCCGTCCGTGAAGTAGGCCTGGAACAGCGTGTCCACCATCTCGATCTGCCGCCCCTCGCGCTCGGCCAGCCAGATCAGTCGATGCGCCGCCAGGGTGTTCGGCGTCCGCGTGATGCGGTCGAAGGCCAGCTCGATGCCCTCCCCGCGCCCGGCCTCGGCCAGCCGGTTGTCCATGCTGGAGGATCGCTCGGCGCTGCCAAATTTCATGCGGCGGTACTCGGCGCGGTCCATCCCCTCAGGCGGTATCCACGAGTTGAGCTGATACGGCTTCCAGGTGACGTGGATCTCGTGTTTGCCGTCGAGCAGGTGCACGGCCTTCTCCAGCCGCTTGCGCCCGACGAAGCACCACGGGCAGACCACGTCCGAGTAGACCTCGATGTTGACGACCGCCATCGGGCGACCTCCCTGCGGCCACGTGCCTCGGAAACGCTCGCCGGGCGGCGTCTCGGCAGCGGCCTGTGCTTCGATTGTAGGCCGCGCCGCGGATCCTGCGCCGAAACCGTGAGTCCCCGGCAGGGTGATTGCCCGTTCGTTCGTGTCCTTGTAGCGCCACGGAATGAGCGGTCGGAGGGTGATGAAGATCGACGAGTTGCCGCGGCAATCGCCCTGGGCTCCCCATCCGTACCACCGGGTCGGTAGCGCGACCTCGTCAGAGGCCCCTCAGCCGACGTTGGCACGGGCTGTGCTGGCCTTCTGCCGCTGAGTTCGGCTGGAGGGAGCCAGATGCCGCACACTACCTGCGCCCACTGTCATGTCGCCATCACTGACCACGCCACCATGGTCGAGCATGGCGGGCGGACCTTCTGCTGCACCAACTGTTCGAGCGCCGAGCACGGGCAGATGCGCGGTCGCGCAACGACGGAGATGTGCGCCCACTGCCACGTGCCACTGGTGGATCAGACGACCCTGGCGGAGCGGAACGGTCAGACCTTCTGCTGCGTCAACTGTGCCTCGGCGATGGCGGCGAGCGTCGGCCAGCACTGAGCACACCCCCGCTACGCACGTGACGACCTTCCCCGTCATCCCGAGCGAGGTGAGGCTGCTCCCGTCACCGTCATCCCGAGTGACGTGAGCGTGCGAACGCAGTCGAGGGATCTTCCTCACGCTACAGAAGGAGAAGATCCCTCCACTCCGCTCGTGCCTCGCCGCGGTCGGGATGACGGAGGGGTGTGCTCGTGCCTCGCGTAGCTTGCCCTGAGCGTGCCGAATGGGGTCGGGATGATGACCGGCACTGAGCGACCCGGTGATTGACGCCGGACGAGCCACTAACGCCGCTCGGCGGCGGTCTGCTGCTCGTAGCGTTGATGGGCGCGCTCGATGGCCGCCCGTCCCTGTGACGAAGTCTCGGCGACGTTCGCCACCACCCGCTGATACGACTGCTCCAGCGGCAGCAGCGAGTGCTGGAAGCGTGGCATGACGTACCGCGCGAACAGCTCGTAGCTCTGGCGGATCTTCTCGGGCGTGGTGAACTCTTGCGCCCGAATCAACAGGCCGCCGAAGCCGCCGGTGATCGCCTGAAGATGCTCGATGGCGGCGATACAATCGTCAGGAGAGCCGACGATCCACTGGCCGCTCTCGGCAAGCTGCTCGATCAGCGTCTCGTCGTCCGTCGGCCGGTCGACGGCGCGCAGGCTGCCACGCGTGTTCCCGAGCGCCTGCTCCCAGTATCTGGTCAGGAACTCCAGGCCCCCGGCCTTGATGTCCGCCAACGCCTCTTTGCGCGACGGGGCGACGTGCAGCGGCGTGACAATCCGCCACTCGGCGCGGTTCATGGTCCTGCCGTGCTTCGCGGCCGTCTCCTCGGCCACCGCCCACTGCGCCTTCGGATCGACGGCCCCGCGGTGCCCGACGAACGAGCCGAGCGAGAGCACGCCGAGGCCGTGCTTGCCGGCCAGCGTCACGCCGGCCGGTGACTGCACCGAGGCTACCGCAATCGGGAAATGCGGCTTCGTGTAGGGGCTGAGATGGAGCGTCGCGTCGTTCAACTGGAACCAGTCGCTCCGGTGGGTGATCGGCTCCGGCTCGGTGAGCAGCCGCATGATGGCGTCGAGCGACTCCTCCATCATCTCACGCTGGCGCGTCGGCACGATCCCGAGCATCTGAGCGTCGCTGAGGAGCGCCCCGGGGCCGACCCCGAGCATCACGCGCCCCCGCGTCATATGGTCGAGCAGGACCATCCGGTTCGCGACCATCAGCGGGTGGTGGTACGGCAAACTGATGACGCCGGTCCCGAGCATGATCCGCCGCGTGCGGGTAGCGGCGATGCCCATGAACACTTCGGGCGAGGCGATGGTCTCCCAGCCGGCGCTGTGGTGCTCCCCGATCCAGGCCTCGTCGTAGTCCAGCTCGTCGAGCATCTCGATCAGCCGAACGTCGCGCTCGATGCCGAGGGTCGGGTTCTCGTAGTGGCGGTGGAACGGCGCCAGGAAGATGCCGAACTTCATGCGGGCAGGTCGGAACATCGTCGTCTCCCCCCAGGGCCGCCCGGCCGTCGTCTCCGAGCAGCCCGTCCGGATTGTATCCCGAATACCGTGCTCCTCCCAGTGCGCTGCGCCATGGGCGCCCCGCGGCATCCTGCACTGCGGCCAGCGCAGTCGCGGCCCCCCGCCCCCTCCCCCGCACCATGCTCCCATTGCTGCTCCGGCAGCCGAGGACTACACTACTCACGTTTAGAGTAGAGTCGTCCACACACGCCATCTCGGCAGCCTGCTATACCTGCCGTTGTCCTGATTGCTCTATGACGAATTGGACCTTCTGGTGAGATCGGAGGCGCCACCTATGATTCGGACTCGTGTCTCCCGCGCGTCACGGCTGCTGTTGTCCCTCTTCCTGGTGATCCTGGTGCTGCCCTCGGCCAGCCTGGCCGGCCCCTCGCGTGAGGCCGCGGCGCAGGAGGCCATCGAGGTCGTGCAGATCGGCCTGACCCAGAACTACCCGAACTTCCCCGAGCTGCTGGCCCTCTTCGCGAAGCAGGAGCCGAACATCAAGATCGTGCAGGCGCCGCAATCGGGCGGGAGCGGCAGCACCCTGGCCCGCTTGAAGACCGAAGGCGAGAACACCCAGGTCAGCCTCGTGTTCTTCGGGCAGGCGCTCGGGCCGCAGTTCCGCGACGCCGACGTGCTCGCGCCGATCCAGCCCACGGGCGCTGAGTTCCTGCTTCCCACCGACCACGATCCGAACGGCCTCTACTACTCCTGGGCGCTCTGGACGCCGGCCTTCATCTACAACAAGGATCAGATGGCGAACCCGCCCAAGAGCTACGCCGACCTGCCCAACGCCGAAGGCCGCATCTCCTACGACAACCCGGTCACCTCGGCCTCGGGCATGATCTTCCTGGTCGGCGCGATCCTGGCGAACGGCGGGACCATCGAGAACCCGGAGCCGGGCTTCGAGTACCTGAAGAAGCTGCGCTCGAAGATCACCACCTACCCGTCGTCGGGCGGCGAGTCGCTGTCGCTGGTGCAGAAGGGCGAGCTGGGCCTGATCGTCCACTACAGCGAGGCCAACCTCTACAACAAGTACTTCGAGAACGCCCCGATCGAGGTCGTCGTGCCGAAGGAGGGGATGCCCCTCTCGGCGCTGTCCGTTGGCGTGGCGAAGTACGCCCCGCAGGCTGAGGCGGCGAAGAAGTTCGTGGACTTCCTGCTGACGCCCGAGGCCCAGAACCTGCTCGCCAGCCGCTACTTCCGCCCGGCCCGCACCGACATCACCGTGCCGGCTGAGGTCCGCGCGAACTACCCCGAGAACTACGAGGCCGGCTACCCGTTCGACTGGGACAGCATCCTGCCGTACCAGAAGGCGTGGCTGGACCGCTGGAACGCCGAGATCAAGTAGGGCCGGGCGCGCGCGGTGGTCTCTCTGCCCGGGCGTGGCCCCGGCCGTGTCGGCGGCATGCTGCTGGCGGCCGGGGCCGTCTGGGGCCTGTACCTGCTGTTGCTGCTGGGGCTGATCGGGGCGCTGGTCGTGTCGGCGGCAGCGCCGGGCAACGTCGGCGGGCGCTTCCTGCCGCTGGTGGCCCCGGGCAGCGTCCGCGAGGCCCTGGTGCGGACGCACGCCGTCGCCAGTGTGGCAACGCTCCTGGTGCTGGTGCTGGGGACGCTGTTCCTGTTCTGCTGGAGGCTGCGGCCCGGCCCGTCGCTCACGCCGATCCTCCGTGCGCCGCTGCTGCTGCACGGCTTCCCGGCCGCCCTGGCCTACCTGATCGTCTTCGGGAATGCTGGCTGGCTGAACCGCATCCTGCAAGCCCTGCTGGGGCTGTCCCAGCCGCCCCTGCCGCTGGCGTTCAGCGTGGAGGCGCTGCTGCTGTTCTTCTCGATCTTCGGCCTGCCGTACTTCCTGGCCTACACCATCGTGGCCGTGGGGCGGGAGGCTGCCGACTTCGAGGATACGGGTCGGCTGCTCGGGGCTGGCCCGTTCGAGACGTTCCGGCGCGTGACCCTGCCGCTGACCGGGCCGGCGCTGCGCGCGGCGGCCTGCCTGGCCTACATCCTGGTGGCCGGCTCGCTGGCCGTCCCGATGCTGATCGGCGGGGCGCGCCACGCGCTGCTCTCCGCTGAGATCTTCAGCCAGTTGACCTCGTTCGCGGATGTCTCGCGGGCGTCGGCCCTGGCGCTCGGGCTGGCCCTGACGCTGTTCGTCGCGCTGACGCTGGTCGAGCGGCTGGTGGCCGCGGGCGTGCGGCTGCTGGCGTCCGGCCGGCTGTTCCGGCCGCGCGCGGCTGCCGACGGCTCAGACGGCGCCGCAGCCGAGGGCGCACGTGGGCGCCGCCTACAGTCGTGGCTGGCCGCCGCGTACCAGTGGGGCTGGGCGGCCTTGCTGGCGTTGCTGGTGCTGACGCCGCTCTACGCCTCCTTCGTCGGCGATTGGGGCAACAGCCTGTTGCCACGCACCTGGACGCTCCGCTGGTACCTGCAGGTCGATCCGCGCTTCTGGAGCTCGGTGCAGTTGAGCATCGTGCTCAGCTTCGCGGCGGTGCTGCTGACGCTGGCGCTCGGGCTGCCGCTGGCGGCGGCCTGGCGCTTCGCGCCGCTCCCCGGCAAGGGGGTGCTGCGCGTGCTGGTGCTGCTGCCGATCGGCGTGCCAGGCTTCCTGTGGGGGTTGAGCCTGCTGGTGCTGGCCCACGCGACGGCCCCCGCCCTGGCGCGCGGGCCGGCCCTGCTGGTGGTGGGGCAGGCGTTCCTGGCGCTGCCGTTCATGGTGCGGGTGCTGATGGCGGCGCTCGAAGGGCTGGACGGCGAGTACCTGGCGGTGGCGGCCGGGCTGGGCGCTGGGCGTTGGGAGCGGACGCGCCGGGTGCTGCTCCCGCTGCTGCTGCCGTCCATCGGGGTGGGGGCGGCGCTGGTCTTCGTGCGGACGTTCGGCGAGTCGAACCTGGCGCTGATGGTCGCGCCGACGCGCTACCAGACGGCCCCGTTGTGGCTGTACGAGGCGGTGGGGGTGTCTGGGATCGGGGCGGCCAGCGCGCTGGAAGTGTTCCTGGTGGCCGCGCCCCTGATGGTGCTGCTCTCCTGGGAAGCGTGGCTCAGGCGGCGCGCGCCGTGGTCGCTGGCCCGCGCGGCGCTGCCGGTCTAGCCGTGGCCAACCGAGGATCGTCAGGTATGCCGACGGTATCCGGGGTATCCGTCAGCATCGTGGATGCGCGGGTGCGGCTTGGCAACACGCTCGTGCTGGACGGCCTCTCGCTGGAGGTGGCGGCCGGCGAGTGCGTGGCCCTGCTGGGGAGCAGCGGCAGCGGCAAGACGACCATCCTCCGGCTGCTGGGGGGGCTGGTCCCGGCCGAGCGGGGAGCGATCTTCGCCGATGGGCGGGAGATCGGCAAGCTGCCGCCGGAGCGGCGCGGCATGGCGATGATCCACCAGCGGTTCCTGCTCTTTCCGCACCTGACGGCCGGCGAGAACGTCGCGTTCGGGCTGCCGTATCGCGGCGTCCCGCGCGGCGAGCACGGCCAGCGTGTGGCCGACTTGCTGCGGCTGGTCGGGCTGGAGGGGCTGGCCGGGCGCTACCCGCACGAGCTGTCCGGCGGGCAGCAGCAGCGGGTGGCCATCGCCAGGGCGCTGGCGACGCGTCCCCGCGTGCTCCTGCTCGACGAGCCGCTCAACAGCCTGGATCAGCCGATCCGCGAGCGGCTGCTGGACGAGCTGCGGGCGCTCCACCGGGCCGAGGGCTGGACGATGCTGTACGTCACGCACGACCAGGCTGAGGCGGCGAGGATCGCGGCGCAGGTGGCGGTATTGGAAGGCGGGCGCATCCTCCAGATCGCGCCCTACGAGACGTTGCGGGAGCAGCCGGCCTCGGAGGCAGTGGCGCGGGTGCTGGGACTGCGGAACCTGACGCCGGCCGTGCTCCGCGATGGCTCGCTGCACCTGACCGACCTCGACGTGCGGGCCGCCTGGGACGGGCCGGCTCCCGCGACGGCTGCCAGCCCGCTCCTGGCCTACCTGCCGCCCGACCGGCTGACACCGGGTCCAGGTGGGCCGGGCTGCCTCCGCGTCGATGGGACGGTGGACGAGGTGGCGTCGTTGCCACACGCCGTGCTGGTGCAGGTGCGGCGGGGGTCCGGGCGGCTCCAGGCCATCGTCACCCGCTCGACGCTGGCGGCCGCGGGTATCGTGGTGGGCGGGCCGCTGACGCTGAGCATCGAGGCAGGCAGCGTCCATCTGCTGGCCGAGCAGCGCGACGAGCAGACCGTTCCGACTGGGGACTCCCGGAGCCTGCCGCTCACGCAGCGCCTATGACGGCTGGGCGGCGCACCACCGACGCCAGAGCGCGCGGTAGACCCCTTCAACCGACCGCGTGTACTGACGCACGTCTCCGATGGGCGAGGCCAGCAGCCGCGCGCGGAGCGCTGCGCGCACAGCGGCCAGGGACTGAACATCGGCGGCTGCCTGGACGGCTGCCGCGACGAACGCCTCGCGCGACGTGGCGATCAGGTCCGGCAGCCCGAGCGTCGTCAAGAACGAGGCCGACATCCGCTCGGTGATCCGCGACCCGGCCAGCGTGACGCTCGGGACGCCCATCATCAGCCCTTCGAGCGTGGTGATGCCGCCGCTCTGCGGGAACGTATCCAGTTGGAGATCGACCAGCCCGTAGGCCGCCAGATGCTCCTGCCGGGAGGTCGGGCCGAGGATGGTGAGGCGGCCCGCCGAGACGCCCTGCCGCCCGAACGCCGCCTCGATCCGTGCACGCACGGCTGGCTCCTCCAGCCCCGAGCCTTTGAGCACCATCCGCGCGTCTGGCACGGCAGCGACCACCCTGGCCCAGAGATCGAGCACGTCATCGGTGAGACGCGGCAGCCGGTGGAACGAGCCGAACGTCACGTGGCCGGCCGCCAGAGCCGGCAGCGGCACGACCGCCGGCGCATCGGCTGGCGGCTCGAAGCAGAGCACCGACGGCAGATCGACCACCGCTTCGGCGAACGCGGCGCGCTGTCCGGTTGGCAGGACGACGGGATCGGCCAGGAAAGCGTCGATGGCGTCGAGGCCGGTGCCGGCCGCGTACCCCCAGGCCGAGACCTGGACCGGGGCCGGCCTCCGCCCGAAGACCGGCAGCCGGTTGCCCGCCGAGTGGCCGGACAGGTCCACCAGCACGTCGATGGCGTCGGCCTGGATCTGCGCCGCCAATCGCTCGTCGGGGAGCTGCGCGACATCGCGCCAGCCATCGGCCAGCGACCGGATCTCGGCGGTCAGGGCGTCGGGGATGATGACGCCCGAGTAGCAGACCACCTCGACCTGGGCGCGGACGTGGGCGCGCAGGATCGGGAGGATCGCCAGGGCTGCCGAGTGACGGTAGAAGTCCGCCGAGACGTAGCCGACGCGCAGGCGGCGCTCAGGCTCGGCGGTATTCCCGTAGGCGGGCGGGTTGGCGCGCCAGCCCTGCCCGAAACGGGCGTTCCAGCGCTGCCGCTCGGCCTGGGCCTCGGCGGCCCCGTCCGGGAGCAAGTCCAGCAGAAAGATCAGCCCGCTGTGAGCAACCGCCGAGTCGGGCGCGATCTCCAGGGTACGCCGGTAGAGCGCCGCGGCCTCGTCGAGCCGCCCGGCGACCTGGAGGGTGCTGGCGAGGTTGGTCAACGCTTCCAGGTGGGTCGGCTGGAGCTTGAGGGCGCGGCGCAGACGGCTCTCGGCCTCGGCCAGCCGCCCGAGCACTCGCAGCGAGATGGCGGCGTTGGTGAGCGTCTCGGCGTGGTTTGGACGCAGCTTCAGGGACCGCTCGAAGCTCGCCAGCGCGGCCTCTGGCTGCCCGAGCGACTGGAGCAGCACGGCCTGGTTGTTGAGGGCGTCCACGTGGTCTGGCTTCAAGTCCAGCGCCCGTGTGTAGCAGGCCAGGGCCTCCTCGCGTCGCCCGAGCGACTGGTACGCCACGCCCAGATTGCTGTGATAGGAGGCGGCCAGCGGCTCGATCTGGATGGCCTGGGAGATCAGCGCCGCCGAGGCCTCGGCATGCCCGAGCTGGTTCGCCAGGACACCGAGCAGGTGGAGGGCTGGCGCGTTGGTCGGATCGGCGGCCAGGATCTGGCGGTAGATCGCCTCGGCCTCGGCAAAGTGCCCGGCGCTGTGCAGATCGCGTCCGCGTGCAAGGGCCTGCTGCATGGGCGCAGTCTGCCCGGACGTCGGCCGCGCGGCTGTCCCCGACTGAGGTGCTCGTGGGTCGCTCTGGAGACGCTGACGCGCAGCAGGCTGAGGTCGCTGTTTCACGGTCGATCCTTCGAGCGCCGGCATCCTGGGCGGCCGGCTCGCTGGGAGAGCATCGGGCGGTGCCGCCGTGATTAACGGCTGCGCCTGACCGTGGGGTGACGGCCCGGTAGCGCCTGCACGAGGCGTTCACCGTGCGCACTCCTCAGAGCAATCGCATGCACGCTGGTGCTCCCAAAGCATCAAGCCCCGACGCCGCCGCCCGCCGCGTTCACTATGCAACTGCCCTGGCACACTCCTGGAGGTGGTCGCAGGGGGCTGGCCGGCTCGCGTACGATCAGCCTGACACGACGATGTGTGAACTTCTGCGAGGCGGCGGCCTGGACCGCCGCGGAAACGGGTGGACACTCGATGGCGAACGGGACACAACCGCTCCAGCTCGGCCTGCTGCTCCGCACCGGCGAGCAGGCGAAGCCGGCAGGCCGCGTCGTCGGCTGGCCGGAGCTTCGCGAGATGTCGGTGCTGGCCGAGGCGGTCGGCTTCGACACGATCTGGGTCGCGGATCACCTGATCATGCGGAATGCCGGCTCGGTGGTCATGCCGCCGGGCGTCTCGCGCGGGCCGCTGGAAGCCTGGACGCTCCTGAGCGCCATCGCCGCCGTCACCAGCAAGGTGACGCTCGGGCCGTTCGTGGCCTGCAACAGCTTCCGCGAGCCGGCCCTGTTCGCCAAGATGGCCGACACTCTGGACGAGGTAAGCGGCGGCCGGCTGCTGCTCGGCATCGGGGCGGGCTGGCACGAGCCGGAGTACTCGGCGTTCGGCTTTCCGTTCGACCACCTGGCGAGCCGCTTCGAGGAGGCGCTCCAGATCATCGTCCCGCTGCTCAAGGGCGAATCGGTGACGTTCCAGGGGACGTACTACCGGGTGACCGACGCCGAGCTGCGGCCCCGTGGCCCGCGCCCGGGCGGCCCGCCGATCTGGATCGGCGCGAAGCAGCCGCGCATGCTGCGCCTGCTGGCGAAGTACGCCGACGCCTACAATACCGTCTGGCACCGCGAGCCGACGCCGGCCATCGAGGCGTTTGCAAAGGTCGACGCGGCCTGCGCGGAGGTCGGGCGCGACCCCGCGGCCATCATGCGGACGGCCGGCGCGATGGTCGTCGTGCCGGGGTTGGAGGCCATCGACGCCAACCCGAACTTCCTGACCGGCTCGGCGGACGAGGTCGCCGAGCGGATCTGGTCGTTCCACACCGAGGCCGGCGTCACCCACATGACGTTCATCCTCGACCCGTGGACGGTGGACGCTATCGGGCAGTTCGGCAAGGTGATCGAGAAGATCCGGTCCTACGGCGGCTGACCCGCCTCGACTCCCCGGCCGGCCGGGTCGGGCCGCGCAGCGCAGTAGGGAAGCACCAGTGTCCCAGGGGACGGCGCGATTCTTACCGTTCGAATGTGGCGGGGTAGATGACGGCTGGCTCGGCGTAGCGCGTCTCGGGCAGGCGCAGCGCATCCTGCGATTCGCGGATAAACGGGTACAGCTTGATCAGCCGCTCGCGCTCCTCGGGGGTGACGGGGAGGCCGGTCAGCGCCAGCACGCGGTCCACCTGCGCCTCGGCGTCATTCGTCTCGGGAACCTGGACGCTGTCGCTCATGCCGGCAGCCCCTCCTTCGCAATCGGCGGCGCCCGCAGGTGCCAGTCGGTGATCTGTTGGTACGCATCCGCGACCTTGAAGACGGTCGGCTCGGCGAACGGCCGCCCGACGATCTGCAACCCGATGGGCAGCCCGGCCGACGAGAAGCCGCACGGGATCGTCAACGCCGGCAGGCCCGTCAGGTTCCAGATCGGCGTCAGGCTGTAGCTGCGGGTCGTCGAGTCGGGATCGTACCCCTCGAAGGCGGGGGCCGTGGTCGCCATGCCGGGCACGATCAGCACATCCACCGGGCTGGCCGTGCCGTCCGCCCGCTCCTCGAAGGCACGGGCTACCTCGTCGCGCAGGAGCGGCCGGAAGCGCTGAGCCTGGACATAATCAGCAGTGCTGAAGAACGCGCCGACCTGGAACGCCTGTCGGGTGTACTTGCCGTACAGCTCCGGCGTCGCCTTCAGGTCCGGCTCATGATAGGCGTAGGCCTCGCCGACCATCGTGATGCGCTGGGCATGGCGCGCGGTGTCGGCGTGCGGGATGTGGACGTCGTGGACCGTCGCGCCGGCCGCGGCCATCGCCTGCAGCGCCGCCTCGACGCTCGCCTTCACCTCGGGATCGAGCGTCGGGATGGTGAAGAAGTAGTCTCGTGGCACGCCGATCCGCACGCCGTCGAGCGAGCCGGTCATCAGCCCCGTCATGTCCGGCACCGGCACGTCGACCGCGCAGAGGTCGGCCGGGTCGTAGCCGGCCAGCACCTGGAGCATGATGGCGCAGTCGCGGGCCGTGCGGGCCATCGGGCCGATGTGGTCGAGACTGTAGCCGAGCGGCACACACCCTTCCTTGCTGACCCGTCCGAAGGTCTGCTTCATGCCGCTGATGCCGCAGTAGGCTGCCGGTCCACGGATCGAGCCGCCGGTGTCCGTGCCCAGGCCGCCAAGGATCAGGCCGCCGCCGACGGCTGCGCCGGTGCCGCTGCTGGAGCCGCCGGGCGTCCGCGTCAGATCCCACGGGTTCTTGGCGATCCGGAAGCCAGTGTCGGGGTCCGGCCAGCCGAGGGCGTACTCGTGGAGCACCAGCTTGCCGATGATGACCGCCCCGGCCGCCCGCAGCTTCTTGACGACCGTCGCGTCGTACAGCTTCCCGTCGCGGTACGACCAGGCCGGGTCCATCACCCGGCTGTTCGCCGTCGAAGGCGCCTCACGGGTGGCGATGATGTCCTTGACCCCGATGGGGATGCCCTGGAGCGGCCCCCGGTCGACGCCGTTCGCGAAGTCCCGGTCGGCCTGCCGCGCGGCTTCGAGCGCCGTCTCGTCGAAGATCTTGATGAAGGCAGCGAGCGTGTCCTGGGTGGCGTGGATGCGGGCAAGCTGGGCCTGCGTCAACTGGACGGAGGTGATCCGGCCGCCGCGGAGCCAGTCGGCGGCCTCGGCGATGGTCAGCGGAAGCGACGACGAGGAGGAAGCGTCGGGCATCGCGGCACCTCGGGACAGAGTTGTTGACGGGGTGTCGGGTTCTGGGTTTCGGGTTTCAGGGGTGGGTCGTGGGTCGTGGGTCGTGGGTCGTGGAGCATACGGTAGCAGGAGCGCTGACGCACGGCACATCCTGAGAGCGTGGTACCCCCAGCGGGCCGGCATGGCTCTTGCGTCCTCTGCTGTCCGAGTTTCTCTCCGAAGAGGTCAGATGGCGATCTCCTCGCCTGGGGCGAGATCGGGCGCACCCGTGGATACACCGCCGCACTGGGGCTGGGGGTCGGGCCGGCAACTCTGGGCCTGCCGCCTGAGTCACGCGCTCGGGCTGGTGGTCGTGCTCGGCATGCTCGTGATCGTGAGTGCCACGCCGCCGCCCCGCAACGGCCAGGGTACAGTGGCAGCCGCTCCCGCCCGCCCGAATGTGCTGCTGATCGTGGCAGATGACATGCGCGCCGACGGCCTCCAGGCCATGCCGACGATGCAGGCGCTGGCGGCCCAGGGCGTCACCTTCACCCAGGCGATGGCCCCCACGCCGCTCTGCTGCCCGAGCCGGGCCAGCATCCTGACCGGGCAGTACGCTCACCGGCACGGCGTGCTCAACAACGACTCGCCGCACGGCGGCGTCGGCGCGTTCGATGCGTCCTCCACCGTCGCAACGTGGCTCCAGGCTCAGGGCGTCCGGACCGGCCTCGTGGGACGCTACCTGAACGGCTACGACTCGCTGGAGATCCCGCCGGGCTGGGACTCCTGGTTCGCCTTCTGGCAGACCGACGACAGCATCGACATCTACAGTGACTACGACGTGAACGACCAGGGCGAGCGCCGCCACTTCGGCACCGAGGACGACGACTACTCGACCCGCGTGCTGGGGCGGCAGCTACGGATGTTCCTGGCGCAGCAGCCCGAGCGGCCGTTCTTCGCGCTGTTCACGCCGCGCACGCCCCACGGCCCGGCCGAGCCAGACCCGCTGGACATCGGCAAGTACCAGGGCTTCCCGTTTCCCATCTCGCCGGCCTACGACGAGGCGGATATCTCGGACAAGCCGTCCTGGGTCCGCGAGAACGGCCCCCTGCGCGCCGGCGAGGAGCAGCAGATCGCGAAGCTGCGTCGGCGGCAGTGGGAAGCGCTGGCCGGGCTGGATCGGGAGATCGCTCAGACCGTCGAGATGCTGCGGGCAGACGGACGGCTTGCTAGCACCTGGATCATCTTCACCTCGGACAACGGCATCACCCTGGGCGAACACCGGCTGGACGCTGGCAAGGCGTGCCCCTACGAGGCGTGCGTGCATGTCCCGCTGGTCGTGGTGCCGCCCGGAGGGCTGCCCACGCCGCGCGCGGACGACCATCTCGTCGCGAACATCGACCTCGCTCCGACCGTCACCGCGATCCTCAGGACCGAGCCGGCCTCTCCTGTGGACGGCCAGAGCATGCTGCCGCTGATTGACAACCCTGCCGCCCCCTGGCGAGACGCGCTCATCCTGGAGCAGTGGCACGAGTCACCCGAGCGGTGCTGGTCTGGCGTCCGCACGCCGACGCACAAGTACGTGCGCTACGACAACGGCGACGAGGAGCTGTACGACCTCGCGGCGGACCCGGACGAGCTGGAGAGCCTCGCCCACAACCCGATGTTCGCCGAGCAGCGGGCCGCGCTGGCCGGGCGGCTGGACGTGCTGCTGGCCCGCTGAACAGGTTGCCCTGGCAATTGCCAACCTGCGGCACGTCAGGCCAGCGCGGCGCGGCAGGCCGCTGCCCGCTTGAGCAGCACGCCGTGCTCGCGAGCGTTCCGCGTCCCGGCCGCCGCCTCTTTGAAGGCCTGCTCGGCCTCGGCGTGCCGCCCCAGCTTTTCGAGGAAGTCGCCGCGCACGGCCGGGAGCAGATGGTAGCCCTTGAGCGCGCCAGACTCGGCGAGGGCGTCCACCAGCTCCAGCCCTGCCGCCGGCCCTTCGGCCATCGCCACGGCCACGGCTCGGTTCAGCTCCACCACCGGCGACGGCGTCACCTGGGCCAGCACGTCGTAGAGGGCGGCGATGCGCGGCCAGTCCGTCTCATCGGCGGTGTGGGCGCGGGCGTGGCAGGCGGCGATGGCCGCCTGGAGCGCATACGGCCCCAGAATCGCGTCGGCTGGGAGCAGCCGCGCGCCGCGGTCGAGCGCCGCCAGCCCTCGATGGATCAGGAGCTGATCCCAGCGTGCCCGATCTTGCTCCAGCAGGAGGATCGGCTCGCCGCCGGGGCCGACGCGCGCCCGCGACCGCGAGGCTTGCAGCTCCATCAGCGAGACCAGCCCGTGCACCTCCGGCTCGTCGGGCAGCAGCTCGGCCAGGATGCGTCCCAGCCGGAGCGCATCCTCACACAGCCCGGGCCGCATCCAGTCGTCGCCGGCCGTGGCCGCATACCCCTCGTTGAAGATCAGGTAGATCACGCTGAGCACCGAGGCCAGCCGCTCGGGAAGCTCGCCGCGCGGAGGCACCTCGAAGGGGATCTTCGCGTCGGCCAGCGTCTTCTTGGCCCGCACGATCCGCTGCGCGATGGTCGGCTCCGAGGCGAGAAACGCCCGTGCGATCTCGCTCGTGGTGAGGCCGCCGAGCAGACGCAGCGTCAGGGCCGCGCGCGCCTCCGTCGAGAGGACCGGGTGGCAGGCGATGAAGATCAGCCGCAGCAGATCGTCGCCGATATGGTCGTCCAGGCTGGCGTCGAGGTCCGTCCCGGACGCGTCCAGTACCGATTCGAGGTAGCCGATCTCCTCGTGCTTGCGTTCGAGTGTCATCTTCCGACGCAGCAGATCGACGGCTCGGCGCTTTGCGATGGTCATCAACCATGCGCCGGGGTTCCGGGGGACGCCGTCCTGGGGCCACTGCTCCAGCGCGGCGACCAGGGCATCGCCGGCCAGCTCCTCGGCCAGCCCGACATCTCGCACAAGCCGCGTGAGGCCGGCGATCAGCCGCGCGGCCTCGTTGCGCCAGACAGCCTCGATCGCACGGTTCGCGTCATGAACCATGCGGAGGTTATAGGCGAAACCTCACCCTCCGCCCCGCTGCTCCCTGTCCGGCCCGCGGCTCGGCCGCCCCGCACCCCTTCGGACGCACCGGAGCAGGAAACGTATCGTCAGCTCTCCTGATGAGCGATTACGCAGTAGGGGGTGGTGGCGGCGCATCCTCGAAGATCGGCCGGATCTCGCACTCCATCTCTCCGAAGACCTGCGCCCATTTCGTCGTCCACCTGATGGCCTCCTCCTTCGAGGCGACGTTCAGAATGGCGAAGCTCGCGATCAACTCCTTCGTCTCGGTAAACGGGCCGTCGGTCACGGTCACCTTGCCGTTGGACAGCTTGACGCGGGCGCCGAGCGCGCTCGGCGTCAGTCCTTCGGCGGTGACGAGGATGCCGGCCTCAGCCACCTCCTGCATGAACGTCATCATCCGGGCCGTCACTTCGGGGCCAGGGAACTCGCCGGCCTCGGAGTGCTTGTCGGCGCGCGACATCACCATGAACTTCATGTGGGTGCCTCCTTTCCATCAGGGAAGCTGATCGAGATCGGCGAGAGGACGCGGCGGCCTCGCCGCTTACGCCTCGGCTTCGAGCTGCTCGCGCAGACGGTACTCCTGCGCGCGAGCCTCGGGCGTCATCTCCTCGCCGAAGTCCTCGGTCTCGAACACCGGGCGGATCTCCAGGATGCCGGCCTCCTCGGGCATCGGGGCCGGGCAGCGCATGGCCCAGGCCAGGGCCTCGTCCATGTCCTTGACCTGCCAGATCCAGAACCCGGCGATCAGCTCCTTGGTCTCGGCGAACGGGCCGTCCACCACGGATCGATTGCTGCCGGAGAAGACGACACGCTTGCCGGCCGAGCTGGGCTTGAGTCCCTCGCCCGCCTTCATGACGCCGGCGTTGACCAGCTCCTCGTTGAAGTCGCCCATCGCGGTAAGCAGGGCCTCGCTCGGCATGATGCCGGCCTCAGACTCCGCGGTCGCCTTGACGATGACCATCACACGCATGGTGGAACCCTCTCCCGTGTCCAGTGTCTCGGGGACGGGCGCTGGCGGCGCGGGTGGCGCGCCAGCGGCTGTTCTCCGCCCCGCTACTCAGGACGTCGAACGGGATCCCCCGAAATCGACAGCCTGAACGAGCCAGTTTCGGGCAAGTTCCACGGCGAAGGGTCGTAGGCCGTGGATCGTGGACGCATGCTGGCTGACGCGTGCCGCTCTATCGTAGCAAACACGCGACTCCCAACTGTCATCCTGAGCGCAGCGAAGGACCTCACCCGCTGACCGTCAAGTCTCGCGTCAGCAGGTGACCGTCGATCCTCGCGTCACCCGCTGACCGTCAAGTCTCGCGTCAGCGGGTGACTGTCGATCCTCGCGTCACCCGCTGACTGTCACCACTCGCGTCAGCGGGTGACTGTCGATCCTCGCCTCACCCGCTGACTGTCACCACTCGCGTCAGCGGGTGAGGTCCTTCGCTGCGCTCAGGATGACAACTGTAACTTGCATGCTTTCAGCAACATTTACGACCTACGACCTACGACCTACGACCTACGACCTACGACCTACGACCTACGACCTACGACCTACGACCCACCGCTAGTACCAGGCCGCCTTGTCCACGATGTTCTTCAGCGGCTGGCCGGCTGCGAACCGACGCGCGTTCTCCAGCAGGATCTGGTAGCGTCGCTCTGGCAGGTTCTCGGCGTCGTGCACGGCGATGTGCGGCGTCAGCATCACGTTCGGCAGCGTCCACAGCTCGTGGTCGGCTGGCAGCGGCTCGATCTCGTAGACGTCCAGGCCGCAGCCGGCGATCACCCCGTCGCGGACGGCTGCCGTCAGATCGTCCAGCCTGGTCGTCTTGCCGCGCCCGATGTTGATGAAGTACGCCGTCGGCTTCATCAGCGCGAAGCGGCTGGCGTTCCAGACGCCCTCCGTCTCCGGCGTGTGCGGTGTGGTGGAGATGACGAAGTCGGCGCGCGGGAGCACGCTGTCCAGGTCGGCCGGACCGTGCCGCTCGACGCCTGGGGCCTCGTGCTCCCAGCGCGGATCGACGCCGACGATCTTTGTGCCGAACACCTGGAGCCGGCGCGCCGCCTCCTGCCCGATGCCGCCGACGCCGTAGATCAGGGCGGTCGCCTCGGTCAGATCGACGGCCGGGTGGGGCCGCGCAGATGGATTCCAGGTCTTTTGCCGCTGGGCTTCCATCCAGTACGGGACGCCCTGCGCCAGCGCCAGCACGAACATCAGGATGTGCTGGCTGATGTGGTCGTTGTAGATGCCGCGCGGGTTGGCGATGATGACCGGGTGGTCGGTCATGGCCGGGTAGAAGTAGCCGGGGACCGGACCAGCATCCGGGTTCTGCAGCCATTGGAGCCTGCCGGCCAGCGGCAGCAAGTCGGGCGGGATCCAGCCGTAGGCGGCGTCGGCGTCGGCCAGCTCACGGCGGGCCTCGTCGAGCGTCTCGGGGGCTACGACCTCATACTCGGGGAGATCGGCCGGCAGGCGTCCCGAGAACTGCCGCTTGAGGGTGTCGATCGGCGGCATGAAGACCATCTTGGGCATGGACAGGCTCTCCACTTCGAGAGGATGGGTATCGGAGGGGAGCAGGCGGAATGTTGGCGCAGCCTGCACGGGGAAGATAGCCGGGATGCCCCCCTGGCTCCCAGGGAACCGTACATCACTGGCGCAATCGCCCGACGCCCTTCACAATGGTCGCGACGGCACCGCCGCGCGCACGTTGACGAGAGGGTTGTCGCATGCCTGAGCTGTCGCCTGTGGCCCACCTCTGCTGGCAGGTCGCCGGCCTGGAGGCGCGGCGCGCGGGCGCACCGCTGATCGCCGTGGAGCACCTGCTGGTCGGCCTGCTGAGCCTGGAGAAGCTGCTCGACCCGTCATCAGGGGTGGACGTGGCCCGGCGCGAGCTGGTGCGCGCCGATCACCTGGTGCTCGCGGCGCTCCTGCGCGAGATCGGGCTGGACGCGGCCATCCTGCGACGGGAGCTGCGCCAGCGGTGGCCGCGCGGCCTGCGCCAGACGGATGGCGTCATGAGCCGCGATGACGCTGCCCGGGCGGCGTTCGGGCAGGCCGATGCACTGGCGCAGCAGGTTGGAAGCCCGGCGTACGGGCCGCTGCACCTGCTGGCCGTCCTGCTGGAGCATCCTCCGTCGCTGCTGCTGGCCGCGCTGCCATCTGCCATGCCATCGGTGCGCTCCCAGGCCGACGCCGGCGCGACCGTCGAGCGGCTGCGGGCGGCCATCCTCGCGCGGATCGGGCCGCCGCCGGCCCCGCCGCGGCAGGACACCAGTCAGGTGTGGGTCGCGCCATCCGATCCGGCGACATCCGATCAGCCGTATCCCACGTTCGAGCTGTCGTCGCCGACGCCGCGCCCGCACCAGATGCCGAAGTTCTTTCCCGTGGATCGCCCGACGGATGGTCCCTCAGACGTCCCAGCAGGCAGCCCGACGCCCACGCCACAGGCCGAGCGGCGGCCGCGGCCGACTGACGGTGTACCCGCGCGCCCGGCCGGCGACGCCCAGCCGGCGGCGCGGGCGACGCCGCTGCCGACGCGCCCGGCCGTGCCCGCCGTCCTCTTGCGGTTCGGGCGCGATCTGACGGCCGAGGCGGAAGCCGGGCTGTTCGGCCCGGTGGTAGGCCGGCACGACGAGATGCTCCAGGTGGTGCGCGTCCTGCACCGGCGGACCAAGAACAGCCCGGTCCTGATCGGCGAGGCCGGCGTGGGCAAGACGGCGGTCGTCGAGGGGCTGGCGCGGCGCATTGTCGAGGGCGCGGTGCTGCCAGGCCGGCGCATCGTGGCGCTGAACCTGTCGAGCCTGCTGGCCGGCACCAGCTACCGGGGCCAGTTCGAGGAGCGCATCGAGGAGGTCCTGGCCGCCGTGCGGGCGCGCCCGGACATCATCCTCTTCCTGGACGAGCTGCACACCATCGTCGGGGCGGGCGACCAGGACGGCCGGATGGATGTGGCCAACATCCTGAAGCCGGCCCTGGCGCGTGGCGAGATCGCCTGCATCGGCGCGACGACGACCGACGAGTATCTGCGCCACATCGCCTCCGACCCGGCCCTGGAGCGGCGCTTCCTGCCCGTGACGGTGACCGAGCCGACAGAGGCCGAGGCCCGCAAGATCCTGGAAGGGCTTCAGGCCGAGCTGGAACGACACCACGGCGTGCGGATCGAGCCGTCCGCCCTGGATGCCGCCGTCGAGCTGACGGCACGCTACCTGCCCGGCCGCCGCCTGCCAGACAAGGCCGTGGATGCTCTCGACGAGGCCTGTGCGCGGGCCAGCGTGCCGTCGCTCTCGCCGCCGGCGAGCCGCTACGAGGATGCGTTGGCCGGGCCGCCGTCTGGGCCGCCCGCCGTGACCCGCGCGACCATCGGCGAGGTCGTCTCGGCGTGGACGGGCATCCCTGTGGGGCAGATCGGGCAGGCCGAGGCGGAGCGGCTGGCTGACCTCGAAACCCGCCTGGCGGAGCGGGTCATCGGGCAGCCCGAGGCGATACGTCAGGTGGCCGAGCGGGTGCGGCTGGCGCGGACGGGCATGACGGACCCCGCCCGGCCGGCCGGCGTCTTCCTCTTTGTCGGGCCGAGCGGCGTGGGCAAGACGGCGCTGGCGACGGCCCTGGCCGAGACGGCGGTGGACGGCCAGCAGCGGCTGATCCGCCTCGACATGTCGGAGTACGGCGAGAAGCACGCGGTGGCCCGGCTGATCGGCGCGCCGCCGGGCTACCAGGGCCACGGCGACGAGGGACTGCTGACCGGGCCGCTGCGGCGCAGCCCGCACGCCATCGTGCTGCTGGACGAGGCCGAGAAGGCGCACCCCGAGGTCTTCGACGTGTTCTTGCAGCTGTTCGACGCCGGCCGCCTGACCGACAGCAGCGGCCGGCTGGTGGATGGCCGGCAGGCGATCTTCGTGCTGACCGCCAACGTGGGGGGAAGTGCTGAGCGGCGATCCATCGGGTTCGGGACGACCGCTGAGGGGCGCGGAGGGAGCGGGAGCGCTGGCGGGAGTGCCGAGCGTCGGGGAAGTGACGGGGCGTCAGGCGGGGGTGTCGCCGTGTCGGCGCAGCGCGAGTCGCTGCTGGCCGAGCTGCGACAGCACTTCCGACCTGAGCTGCTGAACCGCGTTGACGAGATCGTGCCGTTTCAGCCGCTGGGCGAGTCGGCGCTGATGTCGATTGCCGAGCGCCAGGTGCAGACGTTGCGGCGGCGCCTGCTGGAGGCGCACGAGCTGGATCTGGTGGTCACGCCGATGGCCCTGGCGCTGCTGGCACGGCTGGCTGCCGCCGAGTCCGGGGGAGCGCGCGCGGTGCAGCGCACGATCACCCGGACCATCGAGCAGCCGCTGAGCCGCGACCTGCTGACCGGCGCGTACCTGCGCGGGGAGTACCTGCTGGCCGAGGTGTCCGGCGAGCGCATCGTGCTGGTGCGGGATACGCGCACGATCTAGCTGGGTGCTCGGTGCTGGGTCGCGGCGCGATTCGTGCGAGCACCCGGTGATCGACGATGGCACTCGGAGGGACGATGACCGAACGACCCTGGATGGAGCTGTCCGCGACTGTCCTGGATGCCCCGGACGCCCGCGCGCTGGCCGGGTTCTACCAGCGGCTCCTGGGCTGGGCCGTTCGCACGGATGAGCCAGACTGGGTCACGCTCGACAGCCCGGATGGGCGGGCGTCACTGTCGTTTCAGCACGAACCGGCCTACGTGCGGCCGTCCTGGCCTTCCGAGACGAGCCGCCAGCAGATGATGCTGCACCTCGACATCGAGGTGCGCGATCTGGCGGCTGCCAGTGCCCACGCCGAGGCCGCCGGCGCCACGCTGGCAGACTTCCAGCCGCAGGAGGATGTGCGAGTCTTTCTGGACCCGGCTGGCCACCCGTTCTGCCTCTGGGTGCGATGATGGCAGGCCTGCGCGTCACGCGGCGGAGCGGAGAAGCGGCGTGACGTGCTTTCGATACCGATGCGCGAATACTCGTGCGAATGTAGCACAGCGGAGCAAAACGACCCGGGGTGGCGAGCCTGCTGTCGCCCGGTCCTGGACACTACCATTCGCTCAGACAATGTCGGGGACTGAAGGAGTGGGGATGAAGACGGCACTCATCACCGGGGCGACGTCAGGGTTCGGGGCGGCGACGGCGCGACGGTTTGCCGCCGCCGGCTGGCAGGTCGTCGGGACGGGGCGGCGCGTCGAGCGGCTGGCAGCGCTGGCCGACGAGCTGGGCAAGGAGAAGGTCGTCACGCTGGCGTTCGACGTTCAGGACGCGGCGGCGACCGAGGCGGCGCTGGCCAGCCTGCCGGACGGGTTCAAGGGTGTGGACCTCCTGGTCAACAACGCCGGGCTGGCGTTGGGAACCGGGCCGGCCCAGCAGGCGAACCTCGACGACTGGCGCACGATGATCGAGACGAACATCACCAGCCTCGTGACGGTGACGCGCCTGCTGCTGCCGACGCTCATCGAGCGCAAGGGCACGATCGTCAACATCAGCTCGACGGCGGCCACCTACCCCTACCCCGGCGGAAACGTCTACGGCGGCACCAAGTCGTTCGTGACGCAGTTCTCGCTGGGGCTGCGCTCGGATCTGCACGGCACGGGTGTGCGAGTCACATCCATCGAGCCGGGCATGGCCGAGACGGAGTTCTCCATTGTCCGGACGGGCGGCAACAAGGCGGCGGCCGACGCGATCTACAAGGGCCTCCACCCGATCACGCCGGTGGATATCGCCGAGACGCTCTACTGGGTGGCGACGCAGCCTCCGCACCTGAACGTCAACCGCATCGAGCTGATGCCGGTGAGCCAGTCGTGGGGCGGGTTCCAACTGGCGCGAGACGCGGAGTAGCGTCGCCTACAACGTCGCTCTCGCCGCCGCGATGGGCCGGGCCGAGCCGCGCCAGGGGAGCCACAGTCTGAGCGAGCCGACGACTGGCGCCAGCCGGGGCGCTGGCCTCCAGGCCAGTGAGGGCCTCCAGGCCAGTGATGGCATCAAGGCCATTGACATGCACGTCCACTTCGCCACCGGCGACAACCTCGCCCTGGCCGACGCGCAAGGCCCGTCCGAGGCCAACGCCGCCCAGGCCTCCTTCAAGGTCGAGCGGCCGCACGTCCCGCCCGACGAGGTGGCCGAGCACTATCGGCGGCTCGGGATCCGGGCAGTGGTGTTCGACGCGGACACCGAGACGCGGACCGGCCGCCGCGTCTCCAACGACGAGGTCGTGGCAGCTGGGCGGCGACGGCATTCGCCTCAAGCACTGCCAGCCGCTGCTGCTGGACGACGTGGCCGCCGACTTCCCCGAGCTGACCATCATCGGGGCGCACCCGTCCTGGCCCTGGCAGGATGAGATGCTCGCCATCGCCCGGCACAAGGCGAACGTCTACATCGACCTGTCCGGCTGGGCGCCGAAATACTTCGCGCCGGCGCTGGTGCAGCAGATGAACTCGCTGCTGCAGGACAAGTGCCTGTTCGGCTCAGATTTCCCGGTCATCCCCACCGAGCGCTGGCTGAAGGATTTCGCGGATCTGCCGATCGAGGACGCTGTCCGCCCGAAGATCCTGTACGGCAACGCGGCGCGCATCCTGGGGCTGCCAGCCTGAGACGCGCCTCACCGCCCGGGGGCCGCATGCCAGGTGGCCGTTTCGTGGGTTCGGGTGGCCGTCACTCGGTCAGCAGCTGCTTGCCGCCGCCGCGTCCTCGGCTGCTTCCGGCGTGCTGACCCAGTGCGCCAGCAGATCCGCGAGGTCGTGCTGCTGCATCGGCTTGGTGAGATAGTCGTCCATGCCGGCGGCAAGGCACCGTTCGCGGTCGCCGTCGAACGCCGAGGCGGTCATCGCGAGGATGGGCGTGTGCGCGTTGTCCGGACTGCTCTCCCGAATGGCGCGGGTGGCCCCGTAGCCGTCGAGGACCGGCATCTGACAGTCCATCAGGATGGCCGCGTAGCGGGCCTGGGTGCAGGCTGCCACGGCAGCCGCCCCGTCGGCGACCACGTCCACGCGGTAGCCGAGATTCTCCAGCATCCGGACGGCGACCTTCTGGTTGACCGGGTTGTCCTCCGCCAGGAGCAGCCGAGGCGGGTCGGGAGAGGCCGCCGCGTCTTTGGGGAGAAGGCGGACCGTGACCGTGGCAGGATGTCCTCCGCTGGGCGCGACCGACCGGGCTGGAGCTGTCGCCTGCACGCGATCCAGGGCGATGTGGATCCAGAAGGTGCTGCCCTCGCCGGGCGAGCTTTCGACGCCGATTCTGCCGCCGAGCAGCTGCATCAGCCGGTGAGAGATCGCGAGGCCCAGGCCGGTGCCACCGTAGCGGCGCGTGGTTGACGAATCCGCCTGGGTGAACGGTTGGAAGAGCCGGCCGAGTACATCTGGTGAGATCCCGATGCCGGTGTCGGCGACGGCGATGTAGGCCGTCAGGCCGTCTGGCGTCTCCTCCACGACGCTGGCGCGCAGCGCCACCGAGCCCTGCTCCGTGAACTTGACGGCGTTGCTGGCGAGGTTCAGCAGCACCTGCCGGAGCCGCCCGGCGTCGGCGAGCACCGGCCCGGCGAGCCGCTCATCGACCTCGCAGACGAGCGCCAGGCCTCGCCGCTGAGCCTCGATCCGCACCACGTCCGCCACGCCCCGCACGACGGCCGCGACGTTGGTTGGCTGGAGGTCCGGCTCCAGCCGCCCGGCCTCGATCTTGGAGAAGTCCAGCACGTCGTTGATGACGCTCAGCAGGGCGTCCGCGCTGGTGCGGATCGTCTCCACGGCATCTCGCTGCTCGTCGTCGAGGTCCGTGGCCGACAGGATCTCGGCCATCCCGATGACGCCGTTCATCGGCGTGCGGATCTCGTGGGACATCATCGCCAGGAACTCGCTCTTGGCGCGGCTGGCGGACTCAGCAGCGGCGGTCATGTCGTTGGCGCGCAAGACGGCGGCGGCCAGCTCCTTGTTGGCGGCCGCGAGGGCCTGCTCGGCGCGGCGTCGGGCGGTCACGTCGGACTTCACGGCGACGAAGTTGGCGATCTCGCCGTGCTCGTCACGAACCGGCGTGATCGTCATCTCTTCGACGTAGGTGGTGCCGTCCTTCCGCCGATTGATCACCTCACCGCGCCACACGTCGCCGCGCCGAATGGCGCTCCAGAGATGGTCGTAGAAGGGGCGGTCATGCTGACCGGATTTCAGGACGCGCGGGTTCTGGCCGACGGCCTCCTCGGCGGTGTAGCCGGTCAGGGTGGTGAAGGCCGGATTGACCCAGCGGATGGTGCCCTGCGTGTCGGTGATGACGACGGCGTTGGCGGCGGCCCGCAAGGCCGCATCCTGTAAGCGGAGCTGGCTCTCGGCCGCGCGGCGCTCGCTCAGGTCGGTCTGGACGCAGATCCAGTGCACGAGGTCGTTGCTGGCGTCGCGGACGGGCACGGCGTCGATGCGCATCCAGTGCTGGCGGCCCTGGCGGTCGTAGACTGGCGCCTCAACGTCGAAGCCTTCGCCCCGCGCGGCGGCCGCGCGAATGGCGTCTGTGGCGTGCGTCTTGCCCGCGGGGTTGCCCAATAAGTTGATCGCGTTGAGCCCGACGACATCGTGGAGATGGTAGCCGAAGGTCTGGGTGAAGGCCGGATTGACCCAGGTGATGCGCTCCTGAGCGTCGGCGATGAGGACCGGGTTACTGGCGCGGGCGGCCACCACAGCCAGCCGGCTGGCCTCGTGTTCGCTGGCCGCCAGCCGGGCGAGGGCTGACTTGTTGGCGCGCGCACGTTCGGCCAGTTGCGCCCGCATACGCTCGAAATCGGCTGCGAGATCGTCCATCTCGTCGTACGAGTTGAGCTGGGGCACCGGCACATCGTACTCGCCTGACGCGACGTGCCGTGCAGCGACTTGCAGCGCGACGAGCGGCGCGGCTCCGAGCCGCGCAATCGGAGAGGCGAGCAGCCCGACGAGCAGCGTCACCAACACGCCGAGCTGGGCGCTCTGGAGGGCGGCAGCACGGACCGGCTCGAAGACGACGCTGGTCGGCACCTGGACCTCGGCGCTCCAGCCGAGGTGCGGGAGGATGGTGGCAGCGGCGAGGATCGGCTCGCCGTGTCCGTTGAACGTCGCGGCGGCTGTTGCCCGGCCGGCCAGGGCAGCCTGGCTCACGGCGTCGTGGTCTGCGACGCGCTGGAGCAGGCGCTCCGGGTCAGGATGGCTGATGATGATGCCGCTGGCGTCGAAGACCTTGACGACGGACTTCGTGCCGTCCGCCGAATCGTGCAGGTACGCGCTCAGCTGATCGAGGGAGTAGCCGGCGGTGATCGCCCCGACCAGCTCGTCGTGGTCGCCGCGAACGGCAACGGTTATGGGGATGATCGGCAGGCCGCTGACCAGGCCGCGACGGGGGCTGGCGATGAACCAGGCGGCCCCCTCTTGCAGCCGCCTGGCGCGAGGATCGTCGGCGAAGTTCGCCCCTCTGATACTGCTTGACGGGGGCCACGCAGCCAGGATCTGCCCGCCCTGATCCGTGACGGCGAGGCCCACGAGGTGCGGATCCAGGCGCATCAGCGTGTCGAGTCGGCGGGTGATGGCCTGCTCGTCGCCATCGCGGATCTCGACGCGAAGCCGCGGGTCATTGCCGACTGCGACGACCTCCGTCAGGGTGCGGCTGACGGACTCGTCCACCATGGCGGCGATCAGCCGGCTGGTCGCGACGCCGTGCGCCATCGCATCCGCTTCGAGCTGGCGAGCGTGCGTCCAGGCCAGGCCTACCGTGAGCAGCGTTGCCGTGATGGCCACGACGGCGGTGAGGAGTGCGAGCAGTTTGAGTGACATCGGCACACGCCCCTGTCGAAGGGCGGCCACCGTGCGTGTGAGACGTCCCATCGTACCCCTGTCCGGGCGTCGCAGTTCCAGTCTCTGAGTGAACGTCGTAGCGTCGGTACGCGGTACGGGTTTTCTCACCGATTTGTAGCGTACATCGGGTGCGGGTCTGATCCGACGGCCTGGGCTCCAGGGTGGTGCGGCTGGCGCGCTTCGAGGACCGCCTTGATGCGGCTGAGTCGCTTCAAGACCGTCACCAGGGACCCGACGGCGCCGGCCCGACCTGCCCCGCGCTCTGCGCCGGCACTGGCGCTGCCACGATAGATAAGGGAGGCAAGTGGATCTGTCATGCTGAGCGAAGCGAAGCACCTCACCCGCTGACGCGATCTTGACGGTCAGCGGGTGAGGTCCTTCGTTGCGTTCGCAAGCTCACTTCACTCAGGCTGACAACGAGGATTCGTAGCCGTTCGCCGAGGAGTCCATCTGCCTGCTGACTCGCTCACTCCCAGCCCGTCCGCTGGGCCAGCCATGCCCGGGCGATACCCCCTTGGGCTGCCTGGAACGGCCGCAGCGTGGGCAGCCCCGGCGGAGGCGGCAGCAGCGACTGGTACGTGAAGAACCCGGCCACGGCGGCGATCACTGCCGAGACGGCAGCCGGATCGGCGGCGCGGCCGGCCTCGGTGCGGGCCAGCAGCGATTCAGGATCGGGCCCGCCCTGCATCGCCACGCTCGGCGCGAAGAAGACTGGATCGACCCAGGCCTGCCCGTGGCGGGCGTGCGGCCAGTCCACCACGTACACCTGCTCGGGGGTCACCAGCAGGTTGTCGGCCCGGGTGTCGAAGTGCAGCAGGGTGTCGCCAGCGGCGGCCACCGGGGCCTGGGCCTCCAGCGCGGCCAGGGCGTGGGCGTGCCGCGCGGACCACCCGTCCAGGCCAGGAAGCGGCTCGGCGAGCAGCCGCTGCCAGCCCTGGCCGTGCCGCTCCAGCCACTGAGGCATCGTGCCGCTGACCTCGGAAGGGACCGGCGAGGGCGTCAGGCCGCGGGCGAGATCGTCCAGGGCGGCGAGGACGCGGTCAAGCTCGGATGGCTCCCAGGGCACGGCCGGGTGCCGCCCCTCCACGTCCTCGAAGACCAGCACGACCCAGCCGTCGTCGCCCTCGTCCAGCGACCAGAGCAGGCGGGGGACTGGCGCGGCGGCCGGCAGCGCCGCCGCGATCCGCCGCTCGCGGCGGTGAAAGCGCGGCGCGTCCTTGTTCGGGTGCGGACTGACCGCTTTGACGAAGACGCGCTGGCCGTCAGCCGCCGTGAGGCGGGCCGCGACGCCGGGCGAGAAGCCGCCCGGCTGGGTGACCGCCGCGACGACGGTGCTGCCCAGATACCCCTCGACGGCCTGCCGGACATGGTCGGGCAGGCCCTCCCAGGGCAACCGGACGCCGGACGCGGCCGGGCCAGTCATGGCGACTATTGCAGCTTGCCGCGCCCGACCACCGGCCATGCCACCTCGACGATGCCGTCGCGGTGCCCGTACATCGTCTCGTGGAGGATGACCGTCGCGTCGGTGTAGCCGACGTACCACTCGACCTTGTCGCCCACCTTGACCCCGGTGTTCGGGGCGTCGAGGTCGATGGAGGCGTGCTCGGCGGACATCCGCACGCCGGTCACGTGCTCGATGCCCTTCGGCTGCGGCAGCATGTTCTGGGTGCTCAACGACTTGAAGCCGGAGTCGCAGACGATGCGGCCGGGGATCGGGCGGCTGAGGACCGTCGAGAGGACCGTCATCGCCATCGGATGATCGATGTTGAAGGCGTTGCGGTAGACGAGGTCGCCGTAGATGCCGCCGCCGGCCTCGACCTCGGTGATGCCGTGCACGGCCGCCGAGAAGGGGTAGGTGCCGGTGCCGCCGCACGAGATGATGTTGACCGGCAGGCCGGCCGCCTTGCAGTCGCGGGCGGTGTCGAGCAGCTTGCTGACGGCCTCGGTGACGGTGGCCTGCTTCTCGGCCTGATCCTGGATCCGGAGCGCGTGGCCTTCCCAGGCCATCATCCCCTCGAACGTCAGCCCCTTGCGGCTGTGGACCTCCTTCGCCAGCGCCACGGACGCCTCGCCCGGCTGGACGCCGCAGCGCTTGAGGCCGAGGTCAACCTCGATGACGGCGCGGATGGTCGCGCCGTGCTCCTGGGCGGCCTTGTCGAGCATGTCGATGTGCTCGACGCAGTCCACCACGCCGATAGGCGCGGCGTACTTCGAGAGCATCGCCAGGCGGGCGGCCTTGCGCGCCCCGACGACTGGCCCGGTGATGAGGATGTCCTTGATGCCGGCGGCGGCCATGATCTCGGCCTCGCTCAGCTTGGCGACGGTGACACCGTGCGCACCGGCCTCGATGAGCTTGTGGGCCAGGGCAGGGATCTTGATAGCCTTGGTGTGGGGCCGCCAGCCGACGCCGTGCTCGCGGAAGGTGCCCATCATGCGGGCGATGTTCTGATCCAGCACGTCGAGATCGACGAGCAAGGCCGGGGTGTCGAGGTCGGTGACGGGACCGCCAATCGTCATGGCTGCCTCCAGCAACGGGAGCCGTAGGTTCTGGGAGCGTCAGGGCGCGCGGGGATGGACGCTGCGCGCGTTGGGAAGAGGGTACCCCGGCGGGCGACCTGTCTGCCGCGTGGCAGGAGCGGCTATCCTCAACGTGCCGACAGCGATGTCGGCGGCGCGCTCTGCTGCTGCGCCAACCTCTGCGCCGAGGGAGCCTGCCTGCCATGACCACGCCGCCCAGCAGCGCCACCCTCGACCGACTCCGCGCCGTGCCGGGCGGCTTCGGCCAGCCGAGCTTCGCCAGCCTGCTCGCCGCGATCCTGGCCGACGCCGAGGCCCAGGCGGCGGCCGGCGCGCCGCCGCCGACCCTGCTGGTGATCGGGGAGCCGCTGGCCGGCAAGAGCACGTTCCTGTCGGGGCTGATCGCGCGGCTCCTGGACGAGGACGCTTCCTCACCCCGGGGGAGGCCCTACCTCGTCCGCTGGGGCGATACGATCCGGGGCGGCAAGCGGCGCGGCGTGGTGGCCCAGGAGCGCCAGTTCGGCGATCTGACGCCCGAGGAGTTCGCGGGGACCAGCCGGCTGCTGGCCGAGGCGGCGCAGGCGGCCGGCACCGCGGCGGCTGTGGCGGGTGGTCCGGCCCTGGTGGTGGTCGAAGCGCCAGGGATGACCATGCTGACCGGCCCGGACGGCCAGCGGCGCGGCCTCGACCGGGGGTACACCCTGGCCCGCGAGCTTGCCGCCGATCCCCACGGCTACCTGCTGGCCCTCTGCGCCGATCACCAGGTCCGCGAGGCCAACCTGGGCGGCCGGCACGCCCAGATCACGGCCGGCGGCCCCGAGATCCGCGAGGCGACGCAGCTTGCGGCCAACCGCATCCGCCAGCAGGTGACCGATGTGCTGTTCGAGCTTGGCTCAGCGGGCACGATCCCGCTGCCGGAGCCGCGCCCCGAGTCGCCGCTGACCCGCGAGAGCCTGGACCGCCACCCGGACTACCGCAACGAATCCGTCCTGCGAGCCTATCTGCCCTATCTGCTCCGCGACGACCTTGCCTTTCCGCCGGAGCGCGCGTTCATCGGGCTGAACGCCTTCGTGGAGGGGGCGGCCCCGCCAGACGCGGCGCTGATGGATCGCTACGATTGGACCCACGAGCATTTCGGGGTGTAGACCCAGGGTGAGGTTTCCCGGGAGGTGACACGATGACCGTCGATGCGCGGACAGCCCCAGGCTCGGGCAGGGCCGGGGCGGCGTCCGTCTCCAGCGCGCGCCTGCTGCCGGCCGCCAACGGTGCGGAGGCGCTCGTTCAGCTACTGGCCGCGCATGGCGTCGAGTACCTGTTCCTCAACCCTGGCACCGACACCGCCCCGATCCAGGAGGCGATTGTCGCGCTGGGAGGCCAGGGCCATGCCGCCCCGAAGATCGTCTCCTGCCTCTATGAGAACGTGGCATTGGCAGCAGCCCACGGCTACTTCTGCGTCACCCGGAGGCCCCAGGCCGTGCTGGTGCATGTGGATGCCGGCACCCAGAACCTCGGGGGCAACCTCCACAACACCCAGCGTGCCCACGCCGGCGTGCTGATCCTGGCCGGCCGCACGCCGTACACGGTGGATGGCGTCGCGCCCGGCTCGCGGGACCGGGGCATCCAGTGGTTCCAGGATCAGGCGGATCAGCCGGGCATCGTGCGCGGCTACGTGAAGTGGTCGCACGAGCTTGGCCGCACCGACACCCTGAACTACCTGATCCCGCGCGCCGTCCAGGTCGCGGCCTCCGAGCCGGCCGGGGCCGTCTACATGACCGTCGCCCGCGAGGTGCTGATGGAGCCGATGGACGGCGTGACCGTCCTGCCGCCCGAGCGCACCCGGCCGGCCATCATCGGCCCCGGCGACCTCGACAGCCTGGAGACGCTGGCCGACTGGCTGGTGGACGCCGAGCACCCGCTGCTGATCGCAGGGGATGTCGGGCGGCACCCGCAGGCAGTCGCGAGCCTTCAGACCCTGGCCGAAACGCTGGGGACGATCGTCAACGACAAGAGCGGCCCGCTCAACCTGCCGCTGTCGCACCCGCTGTTCCGCTGGGACGCGACCGCCGCCTTGCGCGAGGCCGACGTGGTCTTGATCCTCGACGCGCAGGTGCCGTGGGTGCCGAAGGATGCGACGCCGTCCGACGCGGCGCGGATCGCCCAGATCGACATCGATCCGGTCAAAGCGTCGATTCCGCTCTGGGGTTTCCCGGTCACCCTGCCGCTGCACGGCGACACCTCGAAGGCGCTGCCGCTGCTGCTCTCGATGGTCGAGCGGCGCGCGACGCCCGCGCGGCAGGCGTCCTGGCGGGCGCGGCGCGAGCGGCTCGAAGCGGCGACCCTCGCCCGGCGCGCGGACGTGACGGCCCGACTGGACGGGCAGCGCACCCAGCAGCCGATCTCGCCGGACTGGGCCTCGGCGGTGCTCGGCGAGCTGCTGCCGCCGGACGCCATCGTCGCGGAGGAGGCCGTCACCAACCAGACGGTGGTGCGCCGCCACATCCGCCGCGAGCAGCCGGGCACCCTGTTCCACCCCATCGGGCCGGGCCTCGGCTGGGCGCCGGGCGCGGCCGTCGGGATGAAGCTGGCCGCGCCGAACCGGCTGGTGGTGGCCGTTGTGGGCGACGGCTCGTTCGTCTTCTCGTCGCCGGTGGCGGCTCTCTACGCCGCGCAGCAGGCTGGCGCGCCGATCCTGACGGTGGTGTTGAACAACTCGGGGTACAACGCCAGCAAGCAGCCGATTGTCGGGCTGTTCCCGGACGGCGCGTCGGTGCAGGCGAACGCCTACCCCGGCGTCCGGTTCCAGCAGCCGCCAGACTACGCGCTGCTGGCCCAGAGCTGCCACGCCTACGGCGAGCGCGTCACCGACCCGTCCGAACTGCACGCCGCCGTGAAACGGGCCATCGCGGCCGTCGAAGGTGGACAATCTGCCGTGCTCGACGTGGTCGTCGAGCCGATCTGATGGCTCGTCAGATGTCAATCACAGGGTCGCGCAGTACTCACCTGTCGTCATCCCGACCGCGGCGACCCAGCCCGGTCGTTCACGACTGACAGGTCAGGAGTCTCGTCCTCACTCTCGCACGAGGCAGTGCCATGCAAGCACCAACGGTTGTCATTCCGGCCCCGTTCAACGCCACGCTCGGGCTTGAGGAGCGACTCACGGCCGCGGGCTACACCGTCATCGTCGGGCCGGCAGGGCCGCGCGAGGACTGGACTCCCGAGGAGATCGAACGGTACGCGGCTGCCGACGTGATCCTGGCCTCGCCGTTCCAGAAGTTTGGGGCCGACGTGCTCAAGGCCGCCAAGAACCTCCGGCTGATCGGCAGCCCGGTCATCGGCTTCGACCACATCGATATCGACACCGCCACCGAGCTTGGCATCCTCGTCTCCAACTGCCCCACCGAGGAGATCATCGTCGGGATGGCCGAGAGCACCGTGATGCTGATCGCGGCGCTCTCGCTGGAGCTGGTCCGCAAGCAGGCCCGGATCCGGGCCGGCGGCTGGCGCGGCCCGAGCGACTCCCACCTTGTGCGCGGCAAGACGGTCGGGCTGGTCGGGTACGGGCGCATCGGGCGGGCCGTGGCTCAGCGGCTCCAGGGCTGGGACGTGACGATCCAGATCTACGATCCGTACGTCCCCAACTCGGTCCCGCTGGACGTCCTGCTCCAGACCTCGGACGTGGTGTCGATCCACACGCCGCGCACGCCGGAGACCATCGGGCTGATCGGGGCGCGCGAGATCGGCCTGATGAAGCCGAGCGCGATCCTGATCAACACGGCGCGCGGCAGCATCGTGGACGAGGTCGCGCTGGCCGCCGCCATCGACGAGAAGCGCATCTTCGGCGCGGCGATGGACGCCTGGGACCAGGAGCCGACGAATCTCGACAATCCGCTGTTCAGGTGCGATCCTGACCGGGTGATCCTCACGCCGCACAGCGTCGGGCACAGCCTGGAGATCGGCCCGGCCGGCGTCGAGATGGCGTTCCGGACGGTGACGCGGGTGCTGGAGGGCGAGTTGCCGGAGAGCGTGGCGAATCCCCAGGTGATCGAGCGGTGGCAGGCGCGCTTCGGCGGCCGGGTATGAGGGTGATCGTGACGACCGTACAGCCGGTGGTCGAGGCGGCGCGGGCGTTGGAGCCGACCGTCCGCGCGCAGGCCGACCAGATCGAGCGGGAGGGCCGCCTGCCGGAGGGACTCGTCCGTGCCCTCTCCGAGGCCGGCGTCTTCCGGATGCTGGTCCCGAAGGCGCTCGGCGGCCTGGAGGTCGATCCGGTCACCCAGCTTGACGTGCTGGAAGCGATCTCGCGGGGGGACGGCTCGGCCGGCTGGGTCTCGGCTATCGCGTCGGGGACGGCCTGGACCATGGCGTTCTTGCCGCCAGAGACGGCCGCCGAGATCCTGGCCGATCCGCACGCCATCGTCGTCGGGACGCTCGGGGCGCCGTCTGGTGGGCGGGCGGTCGAGGTGGACGGCGGCTACCAACTGACCGGTCGCTGGCCGTTCGGGAGCGGCAGCCTGCACGCCTCCTGGCTCGTCAGCCGGGCCGTCGTCTACAGCGGCGAGGCCCCGAAGCTCGACGCGAACGGCCAGCCGGTCACCCGGGTGCTGGTCTTCCCGGCCGCCCAGGCGACCATCATCGGGACCTGGGACGTGACCGGGCTGACGGGGACCGGCAGCCACGACTACAGCGTTGACGACATCTTCGTGCCGGCCGTGCGCAGCTTCGGGCTGTCCGGCGAGCCGTCCTACCACCCGGGGCCGCTCTACCTGGGCCGGTTCTTCCTGCTGGCGCACGGTGCGCACGCGGTTGGGGTGGCCAGGGCGGCGGTGGACACGCTCCGCGAGACGGTCCGCGACAAGCGCCAGACCGGGGCCGGCGGCGACGCCCTGGTGCGGGATCGGCCGGACGTGCAGCTTGCCGTGGCCCAGGCCGAGGCGCTGGTCCGCGCGGCCCGGGCCTACCTCTGGGAGACGACGCAGCAGGTCTGGGACGAAGCCTGCGCCACGGGGGCGATCGGCGCCGAGAACCGCGCGCTGGCCCGCCTGGCGAACAGCGCATCGTTCGACATGGCGCTGCGGGCGGTGGACCTGGCGTACAGCGCGGGCGGCGGCTCGGCGATCTACCGCCGGAACCCGTTGCAGCGCTACTTCCGCGACATCCACACGGCGTCGCAGCACTCGGTGGTGGCGGCCAGCAGCCTGACGCAGATCGGCGGGGCGCTGCTGGCCGGCAGCGGGCTGGACCGGCTGACGGGCCGCCCGCTGCTGTAGCGGTGTCCGCACCCGTCCCCCCACTGTCATCCTGACGCGCCCACCGTCATCCCGAGCGGAGCGGACTCACGCCACACTCCGTCATCCCGAGCGGAGCGAGCTTGCGAGCGCAGTCGAGGGATCTTCCCAATCAGGACGGTGCCGTTCAGAAAGGGAGGATCCCTCCACTCCGCTCGTTCCTCGCTGCGGTCGGGACGACGGGTGGTGAGCGCTCGTTCCTCGCGACGATTGGGACGACAAGCGGCTCACGTGCTGATGGCTGCTCGCTCGTCACGCTTCGGGCTATCCTGCCGCCATGAAGATTCGTGACATCAAGACCTTCCCTACCTTCATTGGCCGCAATCAGCTGATCGTCAAAGTCGAGACCGACGAGGGCATCTACGGCTGGGGCGAGTCCGGCCTGTCCTCGCGAGAGCGCGCCGTCGAAGGGGCCATCCTGCATTTCCGCGAGTTCCTGCTGGGGCAGGATCCGATGAACATCGGGGCGCTCTGGCAGGAGATGTACCGCTCGAACTACTTCGAGGGCGGGCGCGTGCTGACGGCCGCCATCTCGGCCATCGACATCGCCCTGCACGACATCAAGGGCAAAGCCCTGGGCGTGCCGGTCTACCAGCTGCTCGGCGGCAAGCAACGCGACTTCATCCCGCTGTTCGCGACAACGGCCGCGCCGATGGGGCCGCGCCTGATCGAGGACGCGAAGCTGCTGCTGAGCGAGGGCTGGAACGCGATCCGAACCTGGATGCACGCGCCGGACGAGCGGGACAGCGCTGGCCGCCGCGTCTTCGAGCCGCGCGAGTCGATTGCCGAGACGGCGAAGTGGCTCACGACGCTGCGTGAAGAGGTCGGGCCGGGGCCGGTCCTCGGCATCGACTACCATCACCGGCTGAGTGTGGCCGAGGCCGCCTCCTTCTGCCAGCGGATGCCCTCCGGCACGCTCGACTTCCTGGAGGAGCCGATCCGCGACGAGACGCCCGAGGCCTACGAGTCGCTGCGGACGATGGCGGACGTGCCGTTCGCCATCGGCGAAGAGTTCGCCTCGAAGTGGCAGTTTCTGCCGTTCATCGAGCGCGGCATCACCCAGTTCGCGCGGGTGGACGTCTGCAACGTCGGCGGTCTGACCGAGGCGATGAAGGTGGCCGGCTGGTGCGAGGCGCACTACATCGACCTGATGCCGCACAACCCACTCGGGGCGATCTGCACGGCGGCCACGACGCACCTGGCAGCCGCCGTGACGAACTTCTCCTGGCTGGAGAGCCGCACCTCGCCCACCGAGTCGCTCGGGTTCAACAACCCCGCGTTCTTCCCGGTCCAGATCGAGCAGCAGGGGTCGCGCTACGTGGTGCCGACGGCGCCCGGCCTGGGCGTCGAGTTCGACGAGGAGCGGGCGCTGAAGGAGCCGTTCCAGATCCGCCACTCGCCGCACCTGCGCCGGCGCGACGGCTCGATCACCAATTCGTAGAGAACGGTGGGCCGGTGGGGACGGCTAGCGCGGACAGACCTGGAGCTCGTAGGCGCTGCCGGGGGCTACAGTCACCCGCAGGCCGTCTGCTAACGTCGCGCCGTCCACGTCCACCAGCGTGCCGTCTGGGTAGCTCAGGGCGTAGCGCCGGTCCCGTTCCACCGACCACCACTCCGGCCACTGGTTGAGGCGCGGATAGTCCGAGCCAAGCCGCAGGTGCTCGCGGTGGCGCGGCACGTCCAGGTGCAGCTCGCCGCGCCAGAGGTCGGAGCTGTGCAGGTGGACGCGCAGGCAGGGGCCGTCCGGCGCGGCCCCCAGCGCGACGGTCGGGGTCCACGGCTCCAGGCGCGCGCCGCGCGTCAGCGACAGCCCGTAGAGCAGCGTGGTCCTGACAAAGTTGCCGTCGATGTTCTCGTCGGTGACGGAGCCGTCGTCGTGCTGGTAGCCGTAGAGCACCGCGACCTGCTCGTCTACCCAGTCCGCCGCGAGGGGGTCATCCAGGTAGCGCAGCAGGTAGAGGGCGCTCTCCAGGGTGTCGGCGTAGCCGTCCATCGTGCCGCGCTCCCACTCGTAGAAGTCCACGAGGGTGACGGCTCGGAGCATGGTAGCGGCGGACTGCTCGTAGCGGGCGGCGGCGGCGAGATCGCCCGTGGCCGAGGTGCGCTCGGTCGCCGCCTGGTCGAGGTACGCCTGCCCGAGGTAGCCCCAGTTGTCGTTGAGGTCTTTGTCGCGGACCTTGCCGCTCGGCACATCGACGATGGCGTACCAGAGCCCTTCGGGTGAGCGCCCCTTCTGCAGCAGCCGGTCCAGCATCTTGTTGATGGCCTCGCGGTGGGCCTCCGCCTCCGGCAGCCCGCGCTTGACCTCGACGCGGTGCCACTCCACCAGCCCGGCCACGATCTCGTTGCCGTGGTCGCCGAGGTAGAAGCGGCGCGGCCCGATCGGCTCGTTCTCCATGAAGTCCCAGCGGTGCGGCGGGATGTACTCGGTGGTGGGCAGGGCGTGGTCGAGGTAGGCCGCCGCGATGCGCCGCCCGGCCTGGACGTACTGGGGGTCGTCGGTGGCCCAGGTCAGGCGAGCGAGGGCCTGGAGGGCGCTGCCGTTGACCTCGGCGGCCGGCGAGGGGATCGGGCCGTTGGGCGTCGGCGTCCGCGCGTTGATGATGACGGCGTCCATGACTTCCTGGAGCCGGTACAGCCACGGGTCCGACCCGAGCGCTTCGACCAGCGGCAGCAGGCCGTCCTTGGCATACTCCACGACGTTGAGCATGGCCTTCTCTGGCTCGCGCTCGACGGGCAGCAGGGTGTCCAGCGAGACGTCTTCGGGGAGGCCGCGCGTCAGGCGGCGCTCGGCCGCCAGGGTGCCGAGGATCTCGTCATACCGGTCGGGAATGAGGTACGCGGTGGCGATGCCCAGGAAGGGGAACAGGTCCGATCCGGCGTCGCCGTAGCTCCAGACGCGCCCGTCTGGGTGGAGGGTGTGCGGGAAGAGGCCGGTCGGCGCGTCGCGCCGGTCGAGCCAGTAGGCGGTCAGCACGGCCGACCGCTCGAACGCCTCAGAGGCCAGCACCGAGTTCAAACGGGCCACCCCCGCCATGTCGCCGCTCGCACGCAGGCGGGCGCGCTCGGCCAGGAGGGCGCGGCGGGTCCGCAGCCGCTCGGGGATGACCTCGGCGTCCGGGGTGTCGTTGACGAACTGGCCGAGGTCGGACTCGCGCTCGGCCTGCTCCACCAGCAGCGGGTTGATGGTGAACGGGTCTTCGTCGCCCAGGTCGTCGGAGTCGGCGAAGGCGATTCGGCCGGGGGCGCTCGGGCCGCCGAGCACCAGCAACGCCAGGAACAGGGAGAGCAGCAGCGGCGCGGAGGCCCGCCGCGCGGTCAGGCGGCTGTGCATCGTGTCGTCATCTCAGCTTCATGTTTGGGGCGCCTGGGGATGATTGGGTATTCGGCAGCGTGCTGTCCAGGAATGCGGCAGCGAGACATGCCGACCCTACGACATGGGATCGCACGTTACTATCAGGCGACGGCAGGCTGAGTCGGCGCAGCGGCGTCAGGCTCGTGGGCCGTGGGGGGGCCGCTCGGTATGCTGGCGGCCTCGGCTGAGGGACGGGATGCTGTGACGTTCGTGGATCTTTCCGACCGGATGCGCTCTCAGCTCCTGCTGGGCGTCCTGGCCCTGGCGGGGCTCGTGTTCCTGGTCACCTTCGTGCGGAGCCTGTCCGGCCCGGCCGTGGACTTTGACGCGTACTACGAGGGCGGGCTGGCCGTCCGGGCCGGCGAGCGTCCGTACGCGCTGGCGCTGCGCGTTGCGGCCAGCGGCTACGCCATGGGCGCGCCGAACACTCCTGATGGAAACGCGTCCGCCTACGTCTACCCACCGCTGCTGGCCCTGGTCGTGGCCCCGCTGACGCTGCTGCCCATCGAACGGGCGACGGCAGTCTGGTCTGCGCTGCTGCACCTGGGCGTGCTGGCGGCGGCGTGGCTGCTGGCGGACCTGTTCGGGCCACGGGACCGGCGCGGCCGGCTGCTGGTCTTCGGGCTGGTGCTGCTCTGGCTGCTGCTTTTTAAGCCGATCCGCGGGGCGCTCGGCTACACCCGCCAGGTTGACGTGCTGCTGCTGCTGCTGCTGGTCGTCATGGCGTGGGGCGTCGCGCGGCGGCGGCTCGACGCGGCCGGCCTCGCGCTCGGGCTGGCCATCGCGGTCAAGCCGTTCTTCGTGCTGATCGCGCTGTACTTCCTCTGGAAGCGGGCCTACCGAGGCTTCGTGGTGGCCGGGCTGACGGCGACGATCTGCGGCCTGCTGCCGCTCGTGGTGCTCGGTGCGCTGAGCGAGTATCTGGCCATCGCCGCCTACTGGGGCGGCCCGACGTTCGCGGTCAGCCCGGTCAGCCAGTCGTTCACGTCGCTGCTGCTGCGCCTGTTCACCGAATCGCCGTTCACCGTGCCCGTGGCGGTGCTGCCGGGCCTGGTGCTGCCGCTGCGCGTCATCTACGTCGTCGGGGTGGCGTTCGCCATCCTGGCCGTCGCGCGACCGACGCGCGGGCTCGATCCGGTGACGGTGGTGCTGGAGATCGGGCTGTTCGTGCTGGCGACGATGCTGATCGGGCCGCTGGCGGAGGAGAGCCACCTCGCGTACCTGGCGCTGGGGCTGGCCGGGGTGGGCGCGGCGGCCGTCGCGCTGTCCGCCGACGACCGGCACACGGCGATGATCCTGGGCGGTGGGTTCGTGGGCTGCACGCTGCTGCTGCACGCGCCGGGCCTCCACGAGCTGTCGTGGGGGAACTGGCAGTATCTGGCGGCCCCGCTCCGCTTCCCGTACGCGCTGGTGACCGGGCTGTACCTGTACATCCAGTGGGCGATTGGCCTGTTGCTGCTGCTGGCGCTGCCCTGGTGGTACGCCGCCCCGACGCGCCACGCCGTGACCGAGCGGCTGCGAACGCTCCACGAGCTCGACGCGCTCCGTCAGTAGGCGGCGCGCGGTCTGCCAGCAGGCCGCGCGCTGCTGCCAGCAGGCCGCCCTCCCTTCGGCTGGCTCGCGCACTATCATTGCCCGAGGGCCGCGCCGTGGCACAGGCCCAGCGCGCCGTGCTGGCGCGCTCCACAAGGAGGGGATCATGCCCGACGTCAAGGGGCTGAAGCAGAAGCTGAAGGCTGGCGAGGTCTGCCTGGCGCTGCGCCCGCCGATCGCCTACACGAAGAGCCAGCTCGAGGTGGCGCTCGGCAAGGGCGACTACGACCTGATCTACATCGACGGCCAGCACACGGCGTTCAGCGACGATCAGCTGGTGGCGATCTGCGCGGCGGCCGAAGCGCTGGGGATGCCGGTCCAGTTCCGCATCCCGCACACCCGCAACACCTACCTGATCGGGCGGTACCTCGACCTGGGCCTGAGCGCGGTCCTGGTGCCGGAGACGGTCAAGCCGGAGACGGTCGAGGAGGCGGTGGGCTACGCCTACTACCCGCCCATCGGCCACCGCAGCTGGGGCGGCGCGGCCCGCTTCGGCACGAAGCGCGACGGCAAGACGCTGGGGCGGCCGGAGTACGCGCCCTGGTGGAACGAGCATGTGGTGGTGGGCGTGCAGATCGAGGCGGTCGAGACCGTCGAGAACGTGCGCTCGCTCATCCGGCCGGGCCTGGACTACTTCGCCTTTGGCCCGAACGACCTCAGCTTCGACCTGGAGCAGCACCCGGAGTACCGCTTCCGGACCACCGACGAGTGCACGAAGTACGTGGTGGAGCAGTTGCAGGGGACGGGCATCCCGTGCGGCATGGCCATCGTGACGGAGCCGCACGAGCGGCAGAAGTACCTGGACATGGGCCTGACGATGTTCCAGGAGAACCCGCGCCCGTAGGCTGACTCCGCGCCCTCGCCTGGGATTTGCCCCCGCTCCCGCACGCGGGAGTGGGGGAGCCGGCTCTCCTTCGTGCAGAGAGAGTTGGTGGCGGTAGCTTGACGCTTCGGTTACCCGTCCCTGGCCTTCTGGCGACGCTACGATGTACGACGGGCCGTTCCTCGTGGTCAACGTGATCGCCCTGCGGAGAGGAGCCGACACATCATGCTGCTGATCTACGATCCTGAGGGAGATGTGGTCCAGGTCGAGCTCCTTGATGTCCGGCCTGGCGGCATCCACCACTCCGATGCCCCTGGCAACGGGTTAGATCATTGTCGCGGGATCGACCGGGCCGAGAGCGGCGAGATCGTCGGGTACTACTTTATGGGCGCCTCTGACGGCGTCGATCTCCGTGGGTTGCCGCATGAAGAGGCGCTCTTTGAGCTCTTTTCCCGTTGCGGGCAGTTTCAGGTGCAGCACACCTACGAATCGGATCCGAGTCCGTCGTCAGCCGCGTCTCGATCCTGACATCGTAGCGTCCGCTGGGACAGTAGCTGACCGATCTCGCCGCCTCGGAGGCAGAAGACTCGCCGGTGGAACCATGCCGAACTGCCCGCATGCGGGCCTGACGATGTCAGCCGGCGAGCGGGCGCAGCTCAATCGAGGCGTGGACCGTCCGCTCTGGCTCCTCCCCGACGGCCCCTGGCGGCGGATCGATCTCCAGATCGCAGAGCAGCCCCCACTCCGTCGGTGCGAGGCGGAGCACCGTGGCCGTCTGGCCGGTCTTCGCTACCACCACCCGCTCGCCGATCGCAGGCCGCCAGGGGCCGGACGCTCCGGGTACATCAGCCAATGCTGCACCCCCTCTCCACGGGCGCAGATGGTACGGGGCCGGCGGTGCGGCGTCCAGCGCATAGCGGCCACGCTTCCGTGAGGACTCCGCCGGCGTAGGTTGCCCCGGACGGCGCGTCCGCATATACTGCCGGCGCTCAATCGGTTGTGCTTCCGTGCACAACCGAGACGCTGTCGGTCCTGGTCCGATGATGGATCGTGAGTCGTTGCCGGCTATGAGCGCCGGTACAGGAGGGTGACCAATGGCGAGGCACCTATCGCGGCGTGCGTTGATCAACCAGTTCGCCGTTCCAGCTCTGGCGGCCGCCTTCGTGGCGGCGTGCGGCGGCCAGGCTGCGCCGGCGGCGCCTGCTGCCAAGCCCGGCGAGGCTCCGAAGCCCGCCGCTGACGCCAAGCCGGCCGAGGCTGCGAAGCCCGCTGCCGATGCCAAGCCGGCCGCCGGCGCGACGCCCGTCTACTCCGGGGTCACGGGGACCGTCGTGACGGCTGCCAAGCCGGCCGCCGACGCCTCCAAGGCCAAGGGCACCATGCGCTACCTCTACAACGCCACCCCGGGCGCCAACGAGAAGGTGCACCTCGACCTGATCGACCTGTTCGGCAAGCTCTACCCGGATGTGACGGTCGAGAAGATCCGCGTCCCTGACGATGCTGAGGGCACCCGCAAGCTGCTGGCGATGATCGCCGCCAACGACGTGCCCGACCTGTTTTGGAACCGCCAGCGCACCGCCACGCCGTTCATCGCGCGCGGCGCCCTGATGGATCTCAAGCCGATGGTCACGGCGGACAAGATCGACCTCAACGACTTCTGGCCGAGCGCCCTCAAGACGTTCGGGCGCGGCGACGGCCTCTACGGCCTGCCCAGCTCTTCCAGCTCGAACGCCTACTACTTCAACGCCGACCTCTACCAGGCGGCCGGCGTCCCGCTGCCGACCGAGACGGCCAAGAAAGGCCCCTGGAACTGGGACGTCCTGACCGAGCAGGCCGTCAAGATCACCAAGGGCGACGGCCCGAACAAGGTGTTCGGCTTCGACCCGGTCCTCTCGATCTACTCTGTGGACATGTACATCTGGCAGAACGGCGGCAAGCTCTGGGACGACGACCTCAAAGAGTGCTACCTGAACAGCCCTGAGGCCGTCGGCGCGCTCCAGTTCCTGGTGGACTTCACCCAGAAGCACAAGGCGATGCCGACCAGCGCCGAGACCGGCACCTCCGGCTCGGGCGGCGCGACGGACCTGTTCGCGGGCGGGCGCACGGCCATCAAGATGGCCGGCCGGTTCATCCTCGACACGCTGCTCAAGTCCACGTTCACGGTCGGCATGGTCATCGCGCCGGACGGCCCGAAGGCGAACACGACCCGTGGCGACGACCTCGCCAGCAGCATCGTCAAGAACGCCAAGAACCCCGAGGCTGCCTGGGCCTACGCCAAGATGTGGACGGCGGACGACGGCCAGAAGATCATCCTGGACAGCCGCCGCAGCTTCACGGCCCGCCGCTCCTTCCTGAACAGCGACGCCATGAAACAGTTCCTGCTGCCCTGGGAGGATCTGGAGACCTACAAGCTCGGGCTGGAGCGGACCGGTGTGTACGTCGCGCCGAACCACACCGGCGAGGTCAACACCATCTTCGACCGCGAGCTGAACCTCGCATATCTCGGCGAGAAGAGCGTCAAGGACGCCACCGAGACGATGAAGAAGGAGATCGACGTCGCGCTGAAGAAGCCGCTGTAGGCGTCACGCTCTCGGCGTCACCACCGGGCGCGAAAGGACACAGCCTCATGGCGACCGTTTCGGCGCGGCCGGCAACGTCCACCCGGCGCGGGGGGTTCAGCCCCCTGCGCCGCCAGGAGACCATCGCCGGCTACCTCTTCCTCCTACCGAACATCCTCGGGTTCCTGGTCTTCTCCTCGATCCCGGTCTTCGCGACGTTCACGATCTCGATGCTGGACTGGGATCTCATCCGGGCGCCGCGCTTCGTGGGCCTGGAGAACTACATCAAGCTGCTCACGGACGACGCCGTCTTCCGCAAGGTGCTCTGGAACACGGCCTACTACGTCCTGGGGACGGTGCCGGCCGGCGTGATCCTGAGCCTGCTGCTGGCGCTGGCGATGAACACCAACGTGCGCGGCATCGCCATCTACCGGGCGCTGTTCTTCATCCCGGTGATCTCGGCCTCGGTGGCAGTGGCGGTGATGTGGCGCTGGCTCTACAACACCGATTTCGGGCTGATCAACCTGGTGCTGCGGAACATCGGGATGAGTCCGATCCCCTGGCTGTCGAGCACGGCCTGGGCGATGCCGGCCGTCATCATCATGGCCGTCTGGAAGAGCCTCGGCTACAACATGCTGATCTTCCTGGCCGGCCTGCAGAGCATCCCCGTCCACCTCCACGAGGCGGCGGCCATCGACGGCGCGAACAGCGTTCAGCGGTTCCGGCACATCACCCTGCCGCTGCTGGCCCCGACGACCTTCTTCGTGCTGGTGATCTCGGTGATCGGGTCGTTCCAGGTGTTCGACCTGGCGTTCGTGCTGACGCGCGGTGGCCCCGGCGACGCCACGAACACCATCGTGATGTACATCTACAACCAGGCGTTCCAGTTCTTCCACATGGGATACGCGGCGGCCATCGCCTGGGTGCTGTTCGGGATCGTGTTCCTGGTGACGCTGGCGCAGCATCAGCTGCAGAAGCGGTGGGTGCACTATGAGCATGAGTGACCCGCACCAGGGGGAAGGGAGGGCCGCCGATGGCTGCTGGAGCTGAGGTCCGCACGCAGGCTGACGCCGTGGCGGGGCGGCAGGCTGGCAGCATGAGCCGGCGGCTCCAGATGGTGCTGGCCTACGCCGCCCTGACCGTCGGCTCGTTCTGGGCGCTGTTCCCGTTCCTGTGGATGATCTCGACCTCGCTCAAGTCCGATTCTGAGGTCTTGATCTACCCGCCGGTCTGGTTCCCCTCGCCGCCGATCTGGGAGAACTACCCGGCCGTCCTGAAGCTGGTGCCGTTCGGGCGCTACCTGCTCAACACGATCGTCGTGACGGTGACGGTGACGATCCTGGAGCTGATCACGTCGTCGTTCGCGGGGTACGCGTTCGCGCGGCTCCAGTTCCCGGGCCGCAACAAGCTGTTCCTGCTGTACCTGGGGACGCTGATGATCCCCGGGCAGGTGACCATCATCCCGAACTTCCTGCTGATGTCCTGGCTCGGGTGGGTGGACACCTACATGGCCCTGATCATCCCGGCGGCGTTCAGCGCGTTCGGGACGTTCCTGCTGCGGCAGTTCTTCCTGTCGATCCCGCCAGAATTGGAGCAGGCGGCCCGCATCGACGGCTGCTCGTATTTTGGGATCTACCGGTACATCATCCTGCCGCTCTCTGGGCCGGCCCTGGCGACGCTGGCGGTGTTCGCGTTCATGACGCAGTGGAACGCATTCTTGTGGCCGCTGATCGTGACGAACAAGGAGACGATGCGGACGCTGACGGTGGGGATCCGGTACTTCGGGGACGAGGCGGCTGGGCAGTTCAACTACCTGATGGCGGGAACGGTGATGAGCATCATCCCGATCCTGCTGGTGTTCCTGTTCTTGCAGCGGTACTTCGTGCGCGGGGTCGCGCTGACGGGCATGGGCGGCCGGTAAGCGCGAGACACCCATCGTTCGCGCTGATGCTGGCACAGCCGGTGCACCGAGACTTCTGAGGGGAAGCACGATCTTCGTCGAAGAACTCACGTGCGTTCCCGCGGAGGTCAGCAGATGCAGGACACTCGAACCGACGACCCGAGGCTGGAGCAGGAAGGCCTGGAGCACACCGAGAGCGACCCCGATCAGCAGCGACCCTTCAGAGACGAGTTCGACGTGAAGCCGGAGTCGCCCAGCGAGGGCGGCGGCAAGGGCACGGAGACGTCCTGACGCAGCCCCCAGGTGCCGACGAACCGGCGCTGATGATCCGGCGCCGACCACGGTTCCCTTCCCCTGGCAGTTTGTCACCCCCGGCGTGAGTTTGGCGTTAGGCCATGTGGGGGCAAGGCACGGTCCGCGTGCCGACCGTTGCATGGACAACCCGGGGGAGGGAACCGATGCTGCATCGCTGCATGCCGCGGCTGTCACGCGTCGTGATGCTGCTGCTGGCGTCGCTGACGATCGTCACCAGTTGCGCGCCGGCCACAGGGGTTGCGCCGAGCGCCGGCGCGCCAGGATCGGCGAGCACTGGTGTGTCAGGAGCCACACTGGCGGCCGGCACACCGGTCGCTGGTGGGCGCGTCGTCGTCGGCGCGATCTCGGACGCCAAAGTCCTCAACCCGGTCCTCAGCAGCGACGTCCCGTCCGCCGAGGTCTGGGGCCGCGTCTACGAGTCGCTGATCCGCGTCGATCCCGAGTCCGGCCAGCCGCTGCCGCGCCTCGCCGAGCGCTTCGAGATGTCGCCGGACGGCCTGGGCCTGACCTTCACCCTCAGGAGCGGTGTGACCTGGAGCGACGGCGCGCCGTTCACCGGCGACGACTTCAAGATGACGGCCGAGGCGGTCATGCGGTCCAAGAAGTCCGTCCGCAAGAACCTCTTTCAGGACATCGTCGGCGCGCGCGAGTACGCCGAGGGCAAGGCGACCGAGATCGCCGGCATCACGGTCAATGGCAACGTGCTGACGGTCACACTGGCGAAGGCGTTCTGCCCGGCCCTCACCGAGCTGGGCCTCTTCGGGATCATCCCGCGCCACGTCTTCGGCAAGTATCTGGACCCCGCCGATCCGAACAAGAACCTCGACGAGGCTGCTGAGAACAACGCCCCGGTTGTCGGGACCGGCCCGTTCGTCTTCTCCGAATGGAAGCAGAACGACCGCATCGTGCTCAAGAAGAACGAGCGGTTCGCGTTCGGCGGCCCCTACCTGGACGAGTGGGTCTACAAGGTCCATCCGGATGCCACGGCGATGGCCGCCGCGCTCAAGACCGGCGAGATCGACCTGGCCCGCGCCGAGCCGAAGGACGTTGACGGCCTGAAGCAGATCGACACCCTCGCCTTCTACTCGTTCCTCAGCCCGGGCTACACCTACATCGGCTGGAATCAGCTGCGCGGTGGCAAGGAGTTCCTCCAGAACAAGAGTATCCGGCAGGCGCTCGCCTACGGCCTCGATACCCAGGCCGTCATCGACTCGGTCCTGCTCGGGCAGGGCCAGAAGGTCTACGCCCACACCCCGCCCGTCTCCTGGGCCTACGACCGGGCCGGCCTCCAGGAGTACGCCTACGACCCGGCCAGGGCCCGCGCGATGATCGAGGCCGAGGGGTACACCCAGGGGCCGGACGGCGTCTACCAGAAGGACGGCCAGCGACTCGCCCTCACCATGCTGACCAACTCCGGCAACAAGATCCGCGAGACGCTTCTTCAAGTAGCTACCGAGCAGTACAGGCAGATCGGCGTCGAGGTGACCCCCCGCACCGAGTCGTTCGAGGCGCTGACGGACCGGCTGAACAAGGGCCGCGACCCGGTCTACGGCGAGCAGGGCGGGCGCGACTACGATGCCGTGATCCTCGGCTGGTCGATGGGCGTCGATCCGGACGCCTACGGCACCTGGCATTCGAGCGGCGTCAAGAGCGGCCAGAACCAGGTCGGCTATCGGAGCGCCGAGGTCGATCGGGCCCTGGAGACGGGCCGCACCTCCTGCGGTCAGCCCGAGCGCCTCGCCGCCTACAAGGCGTTCAACCAGAAGCTCAGCGACGACCAGCCGTACAACTTCGGCTTCGCCGGCAACACGCTGCTCTTCGTCAACAAGAAGTTCCAGAACGTCCAGCCCGGCCCCTTCCCGAACGTCCAGAACAGCTACTGGCACAACGTCGAGCAGTGGTGGATCCGGACGTAGAGTCGTAGGTCGTGGATCGTAGTTCGTGGGGGTAGGCTTCCACGATCCACGCCCCACGATCCTCCGCAAGGCGGAGCCTTTGTGACACGCTTCATCGTCAGGCGGCTGATCCAGGCGGCGCTCACCCTGGTGGGCGTCACCATGCTGACCTTTGCGCTGGTGCGCCTTGCGCCCGGCGACCCGGTCAGCCTGATGCTGGCCGGCTCCGGCGACCTCTCCGCCGAGGACATCGCCGCCCTGCGCGCTGCCTACGGCGTGGACGAGCCGATCCCCCAGCAGTACGTCCGCTGGGTGGGGCGCGTGGCCCAGGGCGACCTCGGCTCGTCGCTGCTCTCGAAGCGGCCGGTCGGCCAGATGATCGCCTCAGCCCTGCCGAACACCCTGCAACTGTCACTGGCGGCGCTGGCGGTGGCGCTGCTGGTCGGCGTGCCGCTCGGCGTGACGGCAGCGCTCCGACGCGGCACCTGGGTCGATCAGGTCATTCGGGTGTTGAGCGTCGGCGGGCACGCCGTCCCGCCGTTCTGGCTCGGACTCTTGTTCATCCTGACGCTCTCCGTCCAGCTTCGACTCTTCCCCGTCGGCGGCATGCTCAGCGTCGGGGCCGGCGAGTGGGACGTTGGGGACCGACTCTTGCACCTTGTCGGGCCGGTCCTGACGCTCAGTCTGGCGGGCATCGCCAACTACACTCGCTACCTCCGCACCGAGGTGCTGGACGTGCTGGCCCAGGATCACGTCCGGACCGCCCGCAGCAAGGGCCTTCCAGACGGCGGCGTGGTCTGGCGGCACGTGCTCAGGAACGCACTGACGCCCGTCATCACGGCGCTCGGCGGCGTCCTGGCGGCGATGGTCTCAGGCGCGTTGGTCGTGGAGCAGGTCTTCGCCTGGCCTGGCATGGGGCGGCTGGCGTTCGAGGCGGCGCGCGGCAAGGACTACCCCGTCATCATGGGTGTGGTGCTGCTGACCAGTGCGCTGCTGCTGGTGAGCTACCTCCTGCGCGACATCCTCTACAGCGTGGCCGATCCACGCGTCGGGCACGAGTGATGGCCCTCCGCGACCCAGACGACCGTGCTGCCTCCCCCGCCCCCCGCGAGCCAATCCATCGTCCCGCCCGCATCCTGCGCCGGCCCGAGTGGGACCGTCTCGATTCGATCCTCCCCGCCGCCCGCCCCCGACCCGGCGTCTGGCGGCAGCTCTGCGCCAGTCCGCTGGCCGTCGCCTCCATCGCCGTGCTGGCGTTCCTGGCCGTCGGCGGCCTCGCCGCCGACGTGCTGTCCGCCTGGCTCTTCGGCGTCGGCCCGACGACCCAGAACCTCCGTGCTGCCTACGCCCGCCCGGACCTCTGGCAGCCGTCGCTGTGGCTCGGGGCGGACGAGCTTGGCCGCAGCCAGGTCGTGCGATTGCTCTATGCTGCGCGGATCTCGCTGGCGGTCGGGCTGGGGGCGGCGGCGCTCAATCTGACCCTCGGCGTGCTGGTCGGGCTGGCGGCCGGCTACTTCCGCGGCCGCCTGGACGACGCCCTCCAGTGGCTCGCCAGCACCATCCGGTCGGCGCCGTCGCTGTTCCTGTTGCTGACGATCGCCGTGCTGTTCGAGCCGGGGCCGTGGGTGCTGGTGGCCGTGCTGGGGCTGATCTCCTGGCCGAGTGCCGCCCTCTTCGTGCGCGGCCAGACCCTCTCGCTGCGGACCCGCGAGTACGTCGGCGCGGCGCGGACGCTCGGGGCCTCGGACTGGCGGCTGATGCGGCGGCACCTGCTGCCGAACCTGCTGCCGCTGGTGGTGACGCTGGCGGCCATCGACGTCGGCTCGATGATCCTGGCCGAGTCGTCGCTCTCGTTCCTGGGGCTGGGGATCATGCCGCCAACCCCCTCGTGGGGCAACATGCTGACGAACGCCGTCAGCGCGCTCGGACGGGCGCCCTGGCTGGTCTGGGGGCCGGGCGCACTGATCTTCCTGACGGTCCTGGCCCTCTACCTGCTGGGGGACGCCCTGCGGGACGCGTTGGACCCGCGCCTCAGCCCGCGCTCGCAGCGACCGAGGTGAGCGGCGATCCTGTTGGAGCGCGGAGGCGTGTCCGGCAGCCCGAATCAGGCCCGACGGCCCGCTCAGCCGAGCGGAGCGAACGCCGGCAGCCCGGCCACGATCAGCGCCAGCCCGAGCGCCACCAGCAGCCATTCCACCAGGGACAGGTGGCCCAGCCGGAACCTCAGACAGCGCCGCGTCGCGGAGGCGTGCATCGGGGTGCTCCCTGGTCAGACGGTGTGCGGTCGTAGCGACGATGCGCCCCGGCCAGCCGGATCTCGCAGATATTCGTCAGCCAGCAGGGACGCAGTGGGTCGGTGGGAGGCTCGCAGGACGATTGCACGGTCGCTTGCGTTCCCGTAACGCCATCAAACGAGCGGTCGGGGCCTGGAGTTCCCGCCTACAGTCACGTCGTCGCTGCGCGACGGACGCCGGGAACGCCAGGGACTGATACGCCAGGGGCGTCGCGAAGCGACAGCACGATGGTAGGCGGGGCTTTCAAGCCCCGACGCGGCAGCACAATGTCGACATCATGCCATTGCTCTGCAAAGGCGCAGCAGCAGCAGGGGCATCGGACGGTATCATTCGTGCCAGCATCTCACGATATCCTGGCATCACACGCCACCGGATGCCACTGGCCAGCCCATCTGCCTTCTCGCAGGAGTGATCCCCATGCGTTACCGCCGGCTGGGCTACCGCTATGCGGTCGTCATGGCAGCCAGCCGCCCGCGACCGCTCGCCGACGTCTGGCAGCCGCACACTGCCAGCGTCAGCATGGGTCAGCCGGCCTGGCGGCCCCCCACGGACATCATCGAGACGGCTTCAGAGGTCATCGTGCTGGCCGAGCTGGCCGGCGTCGATCACGAGCAACTGGACGTGCTGCTCTTCGAGGATGCCCTCATCGTCGAGGGTGAGCGGCGGCTGCCAGCGGTCCACGCCGCTGGCGTCTACCACGCCGCCGAGATCCGGCAGGGACAGGTCCGCCTGGAGCTGCCGCTGCCGAGCACCATCGACCCCGACGGCGTCGAGGCCCGCTACGAGCGCGGACTGCTCGAGCTGCGCCTGCCGAAGCGTGTCAGCCCCAGTCGCCCCACCACCATCCCCGTCAGCCGGCCTCTCGACGCGAACGTTGCCCGTTCAGCCAGCCAGGAGGCGAGCCGCCGAACAGAGAGAGATAAGCATGGATCCTGAACGACCGGAGTCGGAGCAGACGCGGCCAGCCCGGGCGCGCCGGGCCCGGAAGCCCGCGGAGCAGCAGCAACAACAGCCAGCCGCCGAGGGCGCACAGCCAGACGCACCCAGGAGGCGCAAGCCGTCCGGTACCCGTGCGACGAACGGCAGCCGTGCGACGGCCGGCAGCCGGCGGCGAGCCGATGTGTCCCAGATGGACGCCGATGCGGCCCGGACCGACGCCGATGCGGCCCGGACCGACGCCGATGCTCCCCAGGCGAACGCCCAGGCCGGCGACGCGCGGCCTGTCGCCCGCTACGGCGAGGCCCGCGACGGTGAGGCCACCTACGCCGGCGATGAGGATGCGCCCGCCGAATCCGGGCCGGCCGTGGAGGTGGCCACTGGCGACGGCCCTTCGCCGAGCAGCCCGGTCATCCCAGGCATCCTGCCGATCCTGCCGTTGCGCGGCGGGACGGTCGTCTTCCCGCTGGCCGTCATGCCGCTGTTCGTCGGGCAGGAGCGCTCCATCAAGCTCATCGACGACGTGATGCGCGGCGACCGGCTTGTCGCGCTGGTGGCGCAGACCTCGGACGCCGTCGAGAACGCCGGGCCGGACGACCTTCACAGTATCGGCACGGCCGGCGTGATCCATCAAATGGTCCGTGCTCCTGACGGTACAATCCGGTTGATGATTCAGGGCGTCGAGCGGGTGCGTCTCGGCACGTTCGTGCAGACCGAGCCGTACCTCAAGGCCGAGGTCGCCGTCTCGAAGGAGACGCCGTCTTCGGGCGTCGAGACGCAGGGGCTGCGCCGGGCCGTGCTCGACCTGTTTCGCCGGCTGATCCCGCTGGTGGACGAGCTGCCGAGCGAGATCATGCCGGCCGCCGAGGCGCTCGAAGATCCCCGCCAACTGGTGTACCTCGTCGCCTCGACGGCGCCGCTCTCGGGGACGGTTCGCCAGGAGCTGCTCGAACAGGACGTGCTCGACGCCAAGTTGCGGCGGCTGGTCGAACTGCTCCAGCACGAGCTGGCGATCCGCGAGCTGGGCCAGAAGATCACCACCGAGACCCGCGAGCGGATGACGAAGGCTCAGCGGGAGTACTTCCTGCGCGAGCAGCTGCGGGCCATCCGCCGCGAGCTTGGCGAGGAGGATCAGAGCGGCGACCCGTCCGAGCTGCGCCAGCGCATCGACGCGGCTGGCCTGCCCGAGGAGGCCCGCCGCGAGGCCGAGCGCGAGCTGAACCGGCTCCAGAACGTCCCGCCAGCCTCGCCGGAGCACGGCATCATCCGGACCTACCTGGACTGGATGGCCAGCCTGCCCTGGAACCGCCTGACCGGCGGCGAGATCGACGTGCCGAAGGCCCGTACGATCCTCGACGAGGACCACTACGACCTGGAGAAGATCAAGGACCGCATCCTCGAGTACCTCGCGGTCAAGAAGCTGCGCCAGGACCGTCTGGCCCGCGCCGCCGAGGTGGTCGCGGATGGCAGCGCCGAGACTCCTGGGCCGAACACCCAGTCCGAGACGCCCACGGACCGCGTGGCCCGCGAGCCGATCCTCTGCTTCGTGGGGCCGCCGGGCGTCGGGAAGACCAGCCTCGGGCAGTCGATTGCGCGGGCGCTGGGCCGGAAATTCGTGCGGATCTCGCTCGGCGGCGTCCACGACGAGGCTGAGATCCGGGGCCACCGTCGCACCTACATCGGCGCGCTGCCCGGGCGGATCATCCAGGCGATCCGCCGCGCCGAGGCCCGCGATCCCGTCTTCATGCTGGACGAGATCGACAAGGTCGGCGCGGACTGGCGGGGCGACCCCTCGTCGGCGCTGCTGGAAGTGCTGGACCCGGCCCAGAATAACAGCTTTACTGACAATTATCTGAATGTCGGGTTCGACCTCTCGCAGGTGCTCTTCCTGACGACGGCCAACACGCTCGACACGATTCCGGCTCCCCTGCGTGACCGGATGGAGGTGCTCCAGCTGTCGGGGTACACCGACGCTGAGAAGGTGCAGATCGGGCGAACGTACCTCGTGCCGAAGCAGCTGGCCGCCCACGGTCTGCGCCCGGAGGAGCTGTCGTTCGAGGACGAGGCCCTGCGGACGGTGATCCGAGGCTACACCCGCGAGGCCGGCGTCCGGAACCTCGACCGGGAGATCGCCACGCTTTGCCGCAAGGTGGCGCGGGAGATCGCCGAGGGGCGCACCGAGCCGGTCAACCTGACGCCAGACGAGGTGGTCAAGTACCTCGGCCGGCCCCGCTTCGTGGATGAGGTGGCCGAGCGGACCCAGCGGCCCGGCGTGGCGACCGGCCTCGCCTGGACGCCCGTCGGCGGCGACGTGCTGTTTGTCGAGGCGACCTGCATCCCCAGCAAGTCCGAGCAGCTAATCCTGACCGGTATGCTGGGCGACGTGATGCGCGAGAGCGCCCAGGCGGCGCTCTCCTACGTGCGGGCCTACGGCAGCGCGCTGGCCGGCCCGGCCGTCAGCTCCGCAAACGGCAAGGGCGAGAACGGGAAGGCCCGTACTGGTAGGGGCGGCGCGTCGGAGCCGGCGGGGCAGGCCGCGCCGCCGTGCGCCGGGCTGGACGGCCGGGTCTTCGAGGATGCCACCATCCACCTGCACGTGCCGGCCGGGGCGATCCCGAAGGATGGACCGTCAGCAGGAGTGACGATGTTGACGGCCCTGGCCTCGCTGGCGACCGGCCGCCCGGTTCGCTCGGACCTGGCCATGACCGGCGAGCTGACCCTGCGCGGGAAGGTGTTGCCCATCGGCGGGGTCAAGGAGAAGGTGCTGGCCGCGCACCGGGCCGGCATCAAGACGCTGCTGCTGCCGCGCCAGAACGAGCGCGACTACCTGGAGGACGTGCCGCCCGAGCTGCGTGACGAGCTGGAGACGGTCTTCGTGGACACCGCCGAGGACGTGCTGCAGCACGCGCTGCAGCCGGCGAAACAGCAGCCGGCGAAACCTCAGTCGGGGACACCGCGTCGGGCGCGCGGCGCGGCGCAAGCCGGCCGGGCCGGGCGGTAGCGGTTGGCCCCGCGCGGTGGTGACCGGCCGAGGGCGGAGATGAGCTGATGGTGCGTTTGCCGACGAACGTCGAGTCGCTGGTGGGCAGCGGCGAGTCCTCCGCCGAGCAGTACGAGCTGCTGCGCTGGGCGCGCTGCCTCTCCGCGCAGGGGCTGAGCGACGCGGCGGGCGTCGTGGCGCTGCTGCAGCAGGTCGAGCGCGAGCACGAGGAGGCGAGCCGCCAGCGCGGGTATCCGATCGCCGGCGGCCCGACCGTCTCGATGGCGCAGTGCGGCGCACTGGCCTCAGCCGGCTACCTGGACGAGCCTGCGTGCGTGGCGGTCGACCAGCCGCCGGGTGACTGGTCGATGGTCGAGCGGGTGGTTGCCGAGGCCCGGGCAGCCCGGAGCGCCCGGCCGCCGCAGCCGCGGGCGTATCCCGAGCCGCGGGCGTATCTCGAGCCGCGGGCCTCCGCCGCCGCCGACACGATCGTCTGCCGCACCTGCGGCCGGCAATTGCCGGCAAACGCGCGTTACTGCGGCTACTGCGGCATCCGCGTGAGCTGACGGCCTGCCCGCCGGAGCGCCCGCGTAACGTACAATGCCGTGCCACCGAATCGGCAAACTCGGGAATGATTCTGTGCCCAGCGGCGTTGAGCCTGGGGAAGCACGCTCAACCCTGAACCGAGAGCCCAGTGAGGAGGGTCCATGACCGCAGCCCCTGTTGCCACTGACATCATCAGCGCCCTTGCCGGCGTCGCGCCCGGCTCTGCCATCGCCGAGCTGCGCGCCCAGCGCCCGGAGGCCACCGAGCACGCCCAGGGCAGCTACACCGCCCTCTTCGATCCTGCGGAGCCGGTCGGGCTGAGCCCGGTCGAGCGGTTCGCCATCGCCCTGCGCGTGGCGTCGATCCACGCGGCCACCGAGGCCGCCGCCCACTACGAGGCGCGGCTGGTGGCGTCCGGCGGCGGCCCGGAGATCGTGACGGCGGCCCGCTCGTACAGCCAGGTGCGCGCGTCGGTGCCGGCGCGGCTGCGGGCGGCGTTGCGCCACGCCGAGCTGCTCTCGCGGCACCCGGTCGATGCGACCTCCGACCATCTCCAGCTGCTGGCCGATGCCGGCCTCGCGACGGTCGAGATCGTGGTGCTCTCGCAGATCATCGCCTTCGTGAGCTTCCAGGTCCGCGTCATCACGGCGCTCAAGCTGATCGGCGGCACGAGCGGCCCGCTCAGCGACATCCCGGCCGGCCCGCCGGCCGCCGCTGCGACCCCCGGCACGCTGCCCCCCGCGACCATCGTGCGGCCCGGCAAGCTGAACAGCCCGCCAGTCTTCACGCGGGCGCAATTGGAGTGGACGCCCTGGCTGGAGCCGCTGGACATGGCCGACGCCTCGCCGAAGCAGGCGGCGGCGTTGGAGGGGCGGCGCGGCAACTCGCCGTACTTCCGGCTGCTGGCGCTCGACGCCGACGTGCTGACCGAGCGGACGGCCACCGACCTCGGCATCTTCTACACCCACGGCGGCGCGCCGCGCCCCGAGCGCGAGCTGGCGGCGGCGGCGACCTCTCGGCTGAATGGCTGCATCTACTGCGCGTCGGTCCATGCGCGGCTCTCGGCCCAGCTCAGCAAGCGCGAGGAGGATGTGGACCGGCTGTTGGACAAGGGCGTTGGCCCGGGCATCGATCTCGGGTTGGACGACCGCTGGACGGCGGAGGTGAACTTCGCGGTCGAGCTGGCGCGCACGCCGTCCGCCGCGACGACGGCCCAGGTCGAGAAGCTGCGGTCGCTGGGGCTGGCCGAGCTTGAGATCCTGGACATCGCGCAGGCGGCGTCGTTCTTCAGCTGGGCGAACCGGCTGATGCTGACGCTCGGGGAGCCGTGGGTTCCGGAGTCCTGAGTCTGCCTACCCTCCAGCCTGTCAACTGACCCGCCGAGGCCCGTTCCCGATCCTGGGAGCGGGCCTCTGTCGTTCCTGAGGGCGCCCGTCAATTGGGCGCCCATCCCGACACCGAGCGTCGGCGCCGCCGTGTGTGCGGATTTCCGGGGCCGGCCCGAGATTGTGTGACCGTCTGCCGCTCTCTGGCGTTTAACAAGGCGGCAAGATGTCCGTCCCCATCGTGCGGCGGTACATCCCGCGCCCGAGACGATGGAAATGGGCGGGGGACACGTCCCCGCGCTACGAGGCTCGCGCCAGTCACCCGCTCGGTGGGAAGGTCGAGATGCACTGCTCATGCGTCGTGCGATAGTTGCTCTGCTGCTCCTCGTCGGGCTTGCGCCGCTGGCGCCGGCCGCCCACGCCAACACGCCAGACGTCGTGCCGGCCCTCCGGGCCAGCGCCGCGCAGGCCGCGCCGGCGCTCCAGGCCAGCGCCCCAGGTGCTCCGACTGCCGCGCGTTCTGCCGCCGCGTTGCCGCCCGGCAGCCGCATCTCCTGGCAGGGCCAGGACTGGTACCTGCTCGGGGCGAACATGGCCTGGGCCAAGTGGGGCCGCGACTTCGGCGGTGGCAGTGGGGATGGCGTCAGCTCGCCGGACTCGCGCGCCAGCATCAACGACCGCCTTGCCAATGCCAAGGCTAACGGCGTCAACGTCGTCCGCTGGTGGACCTTCGAGGGCGACGCCTGGCAGATCGAGCGCGACGGCTCCGGCATGCCGACCGGGCTGAACCCGGCCATCTACCAGGATTTCGACGCCGCCCTGGAGCTGGCCGAGGCCAACGACATCACCTACGTCTTCGTGCTGTTCTCCGCGCCGTCGCACCTGCCCCAGTCCTGGCTGAACGATCCCGCCCAGCGGCGGCAGCTGGCGAACGTGCTCGGGCCGCTCTTCGCGCGTTACGCCGACAACCCCCGCGTGATGTCCTGGGAGGTCTTCAACGAGCCAGACTTCGACGTCTGGAAGGAGAAGGTCTCCGAGTCGTCGATGCGCGAGACGGTCCGCGAGGTGGTCAACTCGATTCATGCCAACTCGAAAGCCCTGGCGACGGTCGGGATGGCCATGCTCGACGGCCTGCCGATGATCAAGGGCCTCGGCCTCGACTACTACCAGGCCCACTGGTACGACTACATGCAGCCCGGCGACTGGTGCGCCCTCTGCACCACCTACGAGGACGTCCGCCGCAAGCACGGTCTTGACGGGCCGCTGGTGATCGGCGAGTTCTACCTCGGGTCGGATGTCGAAGCGCCGCACATCCGCCTGGAAGACTTCTACTCCAAGGGGTACGCCGGCGCGTGGGCGTGGTCGCTCTACCCAGAGTCCACCTTCGACAAGCTGGATATCGACTGGAACTCGGTCCGTATCTTCGCGGGCAAGCACGACGATCTCGGCCCCCGGGTGACGGCCGCGCTGCCGCCGTCTCCAGCCCCGCCAACCCAGCGTCTCGGCTTCAACTCCTCGGCGTTCGCGGCGCAGTCGCGGATCGCGCCGGGCGGCCGGCTCCCCGTAGACGTGAAGGTGACGTCCACGGCGGGGATTCGCGTGCTGGTGGACGTCGAGATCTACAGCCCGGCCGGCGAGAAGGTGCACCAGCAGGCGTTCGACAACCAGTCGTTCGGCCCTGGCGAGACCAAGGCGTTCACCACGATCTTCGCCGTGCCGCCGAGCGCCGCCCCAGGCGAGTACACCGTCAAGGTGGGCGTGTTCACCCCGGGCTGGGGCAAGGTCCACGACTGGAACGACAACGCCGCGAAGTTCACGGTCGGCCGGTAGCCCAGGTCGTGCGCGACGATGGCGCTCAGACGACAGCCTGTTGGGGGTCAGACCCTGCCACGTCACTTCTTCCGGCTGGTGGTAGCACGATCGCCGTCCGTAGACGATTTCTTCTCGCAAGCGGCACTGGGGAAACCCGTGCGGCTTCACGCTCCACATCTTGAACGTGAATGGGCCGGCTTGTCCGTTTTCGACAGCCTTCGGGCCACCGTCCGTGTTGGCCAGGCGCGAGACTGGCGAATCGGCGCATTCGTTGCGGAGATCATCATCCCAGACGATGCCCAACTTCAATATGTTGGGCCAGGGCGATCTGGACACTGGCTCCTGAATCGTCAGGATGGCGACATGCTCGATCGTGGGGATGCCGCCCGATTCATCAAATGGACCGTGTCAGTCCGATACGGTCCAGGACTGCGCGCGGAGGACGAACGTCCACATCGGTAGCGCGTGCTACAGTGAGCGTGGAGCGTGTATGGCCGCCCAACCCGAATTCTACGAAGTATGGGATGACAGCACGGGCAATCGCCTCGGTGAGTTCGACACCCTTGCTGAGGCGCGGTCATTGCTGGAAGCCGTTCTCAGCGAGCAGGGTGAGGAAGCGGTTCGTCCGCTCGCGGTCCTCGCGTTCACTCCTCAGCGAGGGCCGGAGGACGCCGACCTCTCGGCCGAAACGGTGCTGGAGGGTGTCGAGTTGCTGGCCCTGGCTCGCGGCGAGCGGGTGTCTCGTCCCGCGTCGTAGGTCAGGCGACGGGCTCGCGGGCCGCCGCGAGCTGCTGATGCTCGCCCCGTTCCACGATCTGCCGCAGCGCGTCCACCGCCTGCCAGACCTCGTCAAAGCTCGTGTAGAGGGCGATGGGCGCCAGCCGGATCACGTTCGGGGGGCGGAAGTCGGGGACGAACCCGCGCACCTTCAACGCCTTGCACAACTGCACCGCCCGCGGGTGCTCCAGTGCCACGTGCCCGCCCCGCCGTTCGGACTCGCTCGGGGTGCCGATGGTGAAGCCATACGGCGGGTCTGACAGGTGCTCGCGCGCCAACTCCATCAGGTAGCCTGTCAGCGCCAGCGACTTCGCCCGGATGTGCGACAGGCCGGCCTCCTCAACGACCCCGAGCGCCCCGTAGAGCGCTGCCGCCCCCAGGACCGGCGGCGTCCCGATCTGCCACGCGCCGGCGTGCGACGCTGGCGTGAACTCCTGGGCCATGTCGAACTGGCGAGCCTTGTCCGAGCCCCACCAGCCGACCAACCCGGGGGCTGTCCCATGATGCCGCTCGTGGACGTAGAGCGCGGCCACCGCGCCCGGGCCGCCGTTCAGGTACTTGTACGAGCACCAGACCGCCCAGTCCACGCCCCAGTCATGGAGCGTGTGCGGGACCGCCCCCGCCGAGTGCGAGCAGTCCACGCCGACGAGCACCCCACGCTCGTGGGCCGCCGCCGTCAGCCGGGCGATGTCCAGCAGCTGACCGCTCCGGTACAGCACCGAGGGGATCACCAACAGCGCCGTGCGCTCGTCCAGGGCCGCGATCAGGTCGTCCTCGCGGATCGTGCGGCCGTCCGGCGAGGGAACCAGTGTCAGGTGCTCGGCCGGGTCCAGGCCGCGCAGGCGGATCTGCGAGGCCAGTGTGTACAGGTCTGACGGGAAGTCCAGCGTGTTGGCGACGATCCGCGTCCGTTGCGGCGATGCGCCGTAGAAGGTCGCCACCAGCGCGTGCAGGTTGACGGTGGTGGAGCCGGTCACCACGACCTCGTGTGGCAGCGCCCCGACGAGCCGGGCCTGCCGTGCGCCAAGCTCCTCCCCGAGGGTGAACCATGGCCGCTCGCCGCCGAGCCAGCCGTCGATGCCGTACTGCTTCCAGTCCGCCAGGGCCGCCAGCACCGCCGCCTCGGCCTCTGCCGAGATCAGCCCGAGCGAGTTACCGTCCAGGTAGACCGTGCCCGGCCGGCAGGCGAACCGACCCCTGAAGGAGGCCAGCTCGTCGGCGGCGTCCTGCGCGCGGGCCGCTGCCCGCGCGTCGTCGAATCGTCCCATCACGCACCACCTCGCGCCGCCCTTGAACTTGTCGGGAGTGCAGGCATGCTCCCACAGGAGCGGGTGGACTGGCAACGGCCGCCAGGGGTGACGCAGGGCGATTGCATGTTGATGTCGTCGTGCGGCGGCGTCGGGGCTTGAAAGCCCCGCCTACGATCCTGCAGTCGCTGCGCGACGCTGTAGTCTCACCAGTCCCTGTCCGTGCCCGGTGTCCGTCGCGCAGCGACGGCGTGACTGTAAGCGGGGGTTTCAACCCCCGACCGCCCCTTCCATGATGCTTCGGGAACACCAGCGAACATGCAATCGCCCTGAGTCACGAACCGGAGCGATTGCATGATGGCCTCGTCGTGCCGCCGCGTCGGGGCTTGAAAGCCCCGCCTACCGTCCTGCAGTCGCTGCGCGACGCTGTAGTCTCACCAGTCCCTGTCCGTGCCCGGTGTCCGTCGCGCAGCGACGGAATGACTGTAGGCGGGGCTTTCAACCCCCGACCGCCCGTTCCATGATGCTTCGGGGACACCAATGAACATGCAATCGTCCTGAGGGGTGACGCCAGGGGAGTACCGGTATCGGCATCCTCAGGCTGGTGAATGGCGGGTGACCGCACCGTGACTACTGTGACTACGCTGTGAGCGGTAGCGCCTTACGTTGATCACCTGACTGTGGTACACTGCCGATGCGTTGACGCGACAGTTGGGGCAGACGTGTCGAGGTCTTCGTTGCTCGTTTGCTGATCTGAGCGGGTGCACCGCGGCGCTCGGATCGTGTGGATCAGGGGAGGTCGGGGCTGCGTCGGAGCCGCATACTGGCCGCGCCGTTCGCCATACTGGGCGGCCTGTTGATCCTGTTGCTCACGCTGGGCACCGTGAGCGCGCTCGACCAATCGCTCATGCCGGGTGGTGCGCCCGAACCACGTTCGGGGCCGTTCCAGCCGCGTGGCTTTGTGCGCGTCATCGACGGTGACACCTTCGAGGTCACCATCGACGGTCGGCGCGTCTACGCAGGCGTCCTCGGGATCGTCGCGCCGCCGTTCGGGACGGAGTGCGGGACGGCCGCCCGGTCCCAGCTGCAGGCGCTGATCGGGCGTGGCGTCATCCTCCGGGACGATCCGGCCAACCTGTTCGACGCCCGCAAGCGACGGCTCTACGTCGTCCAGACGGTGGCGAACCAGTCCGTGGCCGTGGCGATGCTCCAGGCCGGGCTGGCCCGCACCACCGGCATCGGCCCCGAGGCCGCCGCGATGGCCGCTGCCGAGGCCAAAGCCCGCCAGGACGGCACCGGCTGCGTCTGGGGTGGCCCGCTCCCAGCCCCGCGGACAGCGGCAGGGCGGGTGGGCATCGCGGCGGCGGGCACCGTCCTCACGGGCTTCGCCGACGAGACGATGGCCAGCGGCCTGAACTTCCCGACCGGCTTCGCCTTCCTGCCCACCAGTAACCGGGTGCTGGTGCTGGAGAAGGAGGGGCTGGTCCGGCTGGTCGAGAACGGCGTGCTGGCCACGACCCCGGTCCTCGACCTCCGCTCAAGCGTCAACAGCTACCACGACCGTGGCCTGCTCGGGCTGGCCCTGCACCCGGGGTTCGGCTCGAACGGCTACTTCTACCTGTACTACACCTACGAGCACAATGCCGCCGATCCGGCCGGCCCCAAGACCAACCGGGTCGTACGCTACACGCTGGCCGGCAACACGGCGAACCCGGCGTCGGCGCAGGTCATCCTCGGGTCGGTGTCCGGGAGCGGCTGCCCGGCCGGCCCGTCCGACTGCCTCCCCGCCGACGACATCTCCCACGACGGCGGCTCGCTGCGCTTCGACTCGAACGGCTACCTCTTCGTCTCGACGGGCGACGCCGCGAACTTCGGGGTGGTGGACGCGCTGGCCTTGCGCGCCCAGGACAGCGACAGCCTGGCCGGCAAGATCCTGCGGGTGACGGATACCGGCCAGGGCATCAGCTCGAACCCCTGGTGGAACGGGAACGCGGGCCACACGAACTCGAAGCTGTGGGCGAAGGGGTTTCGCAACCCGTTCCGGATCGTGCTGAAGCCGGGCACGAACATGCCGTTTGTCGGCGATGTCGGCTGGTCCGAGCGGGAGGAGATCGACGTCATCCCGGCCGGCGCAAACGCCGGCTGGCCCTGCTACGAAGGTTCGCAGGTCCAGGCCGGCTATCAGGGGTTTCCGGTCTGCACGGCGCTCTACAGCCAGGGGCCGAGCGCTGTGAAGGCGCCGCTTCTGGAGTGGAACCATGACGGCTGGCAGGCTGCTGCGCTGGCCGGCACGTTCTACACCGCGAACGTCTTCCCGCCAACCTACCAGAACGCTCTCTTCTACCTGGACTACGCGCGCGGCTGGATCAACAGCGTCCGCATCAATGCCAGCAACCAGTTGGAGGGCGCGCCGAACGTCTTCGCGACGGACCTGGGCGGCCCGGTCCAGCTGGAGATGGCCTCGGACGGATCGCTCTGGTACCTCGCCATCGGCCCGGGCGAGCTGCGGCGCATCCGCTTTGCCGGCTCGTACACGCCGCTCTCGTGCCCGGACGGCCAGTTCCGCGCCGAGTACTACCAGAACGAGACGCTCGCGGGCGCGCCCTCGTACCAGGCGTGCGAGGCGACCATCAATCACGATTGGGGCGGCGGCCCGCCGACGGCCGGCTTCGGGGACGACCATTTCTCGGTCCGGTGGATCGGGCGGTTCACCTTCAGCGACGGCGTCTACGACTTCACGGCTCGCAGCGACGATGGCGCGCGCGTCTGGATCGACGGCGAGCAGATCGTCGATGACTGGGGCAGCGGGGCGGCCAACAATGTCGTGGGCACGAAGACGATGACGGCCGGGCAGCACACCGTCATGGCCGAATACTGGGATGACTGCTGCGCCGCCGAGATGCGGCTGACCTGGGCTCCGCGCATCCCGAACGCGCCGCCGGCGCCGACGATCACCTCGCCCACGGTGAGCCAGCAGTTCAAGGTGGGCGACGTGATCCAGCTGTCAGGCTCGGCCACCGACGTGCAAGACGGGACGATCCCCACAAGCGGCCTGCGCTGGGATGTGATCCTCAAGCACTGCCCGGGCTTCGGGGCGGCCTGCCACGATCACCCGTTCGTGACGCTGAACGGCGCGACGGCCCAGTTCACCGTGCCGGACCACGGTGACGGCAGCTTCTTCGAGGTGCGGCTGACGGCGACGGACAACGGCGGCCTGACCACCACCGTCACGCGGCAACTGAACCCACAGACGGTCCAGGTCACCATCAACACGCTGCCGCCCGGCGCGGCAGTCCTCTACGACAGCGCTACCCACACCGCGCCGTTCAGCACGACGACGGTTGCCGGCTCCACGCACACCATCGGGGTGACGGCCGGCAGCGGCGAGCAGTTCGTGAGCTGGGGGCACGGCGGCGCGCAGCAGCAGAACGTGACCGTTGGCGTGACAGACGTGGTCTACACGGCGACGCTCGGGCCGACCACTACGCCGACGCCGCCACCGAGCAGCGCCTGCGCGCCTCGGCCTCGGGTGAATATGGCAACGGCTGTGGTCGGAACGGGGCGGCTTCAGGTGACGGTCTCGACCAGCAGCCACCCGGGCTTCGCGACGAACACGCTGAAGTCGATCCAGTTCCAGCAGGCCACGCGCGCCGCCTACGAGATCCCCGGGCAGCCGGCCGGGGCCGGCCCGTACACGGTGACCTACCCGAACGGCACGACCCAGACGACGTTCGTCGTGCAGCGGACGGCAGCCGGCGCAGCGATGGCCCGCTTCACGGTGACGGATGACTGCGGCTCCTGGCCGACGTTCGTCGGTTCGGGCGGGTCTGGCGGCTGGTAGGCCCGGCTGGCGCGATCGCTGTGTAGCGTGGAGACTGGTCCCTGGCCGGTCTCGCTCTGCTGGGCGGAGGACACGACCGTGCGCTGCTTACGGATAGTGCGATCCAGCACTCGGCCACGCGGAAGCCAACGGCACATTCGTCAGCCCGAGCGGAGTGACCTGCTCCCGTCACCGTCATCCCGAGCGACGTGAGCGTGCGAACGCAGTCGAGGGATCTTCCACGGTCGGCTGGGCAACGGATCTGAGGAAGATCCCTTCCACTCCGCTCGTTCCTCGCTACGGTCGGGATGACGGGTATGTTGCGCTCGTTCCCCGCGACGCTTGCCCTGCGCCTGCCGCATGGGGGCGCGATGATAGGGTGAGGTATGCTTGTGCGCTGCTGTCGCCGAGATGACGAACCCATGCGTGCAGGGTGACCGAGCGCCAGACTCGCGGGTCAGAGGCGCGGCGCGAACGTGTCCGGGTTCGGTCCGGTGCGCCCGCGCTCACCCCGGTCCAGCCCGTCGAGCGTCGCCATCTCCTCGGCCGACAGCTCGAAGTCGAAGACCGCCAGGTTCTCCTGCATCCGCTCGCGGTGCGCGGACTTCGGGAAGATGATGTGGCCGTGCTGGACGTGCCAGCGCAGCGCGACCTGGGCGACTGTCTTCCCGTGGGCCGCCGCGATCCGGCCAATCGCCCCATCGTCCAGCAGCACGCCCTGGCCGAGCGGACTCCAGGCTTCGACCGCCACACCGTGCCGGGCGGACGCCGCGCGGGCCGCGACGTTGGTGAAGTACGGGTGCACCTCGATCTGGTTCACGGCCGGCACGGCCCCCGTCTCGCCGACGATGCGGTCGAGGTGGCTGGGCTGGAAGTTCGACACGCCGACGCTGGTGAGCCGGCCGTCCGCGAGCAGCCCGACCATCGCCTTCCAGGTCGAGACGAAGTCGCCGTCGTAGAGCGTCGGCAGCGGCCAGTGGATCAAGAAGAGGTCGAGCCGCTCCAGCTTGAGCTTCGCCATCGTCTCGTCAAACGAGCGGCGCACGTCGTCCGGCCGGTGGTTGCCGTTGCCGAGCTTGCTGGTGACGTACAGCTCTGCGCGCGGGATGCCAGCGGCGGCGATGGCCTCGCCCACGCCGCGCTCGTTGCCGTAGCTCTGGGCCGTGTCGACGTGCCGGTACCCGAGCTCGAGGGCCAGCCTGACGACCTCGGCCGTCTTCCGGGTGTTCTCCGGGGTGGGGCTGCGGTCTGGCGGCACGTTCAGCGTGCCGAACCCGATCTGGGGGATGGTCGAGCCGTCGTTCAGGGTGATGCGCGGCGAGGTGCTGGACATGCTCACCGTGTTGGTGTCCTTTCCGTGCGTGCGTCCGGGGGTGTACGCGGTCATCGTCGCCCAGAGACGGCAGCGCGCGCCAGTACCAGACACGCACGTGCAGGGCGATTGCATGTTCATTGGTGTCCCCGGAGCATCATGGAACGGGCGGTCGGGGACTGAAGTCCCCGCCTACAGTCACGCCGTCGCTGCGCGACGGCCGTCGGGAACGGCGTCGTCTGGTGAGACCGGGGCGTCGCGCAGCGACTGCAGGATGGTAGGCGGGGCTTTCAAGCCCCGACGCGGCGGCACGACGACATCAACATGCAATCGCCCTGATGATGGAGCGTGGCGTGCAGCCTCGCCAGAGATGGCGGCGTACAATGGTCGAGACTGGGACTTTGCTGGTGACCGTGGACTGTGGTCAGGCGGCGAGGCAGCCATGCATGACGCGACGATCCAGAGCATCGAGCAGTGGCTCCGGGCGGCTGCACGCCAGTCAGCGCGCAGCGACGGCGAGCGCCCTGCAGCTGACGACGAGGCAGCATCTTCCGCCGATCCAGCTCAGCAGCAGGACCGGCCGTTCTGGCCGTACCTGGAGAGCGACGACTTCTGGCGCGAGTAGCGGCGGCGATGGGCGGCTCGGGAGGGGGCACACATATGGGGAAGCTTGACGGAAAGGTGGCGCTCGTCACCGGCTCGGGCCGTAACATCGGGCGGGCGACGGTGCTGCGGCTGGCCGACGAGGGCGCGCATGCGATCGTCAACGCGCGGAGCAACCGGGCAGAGGCCGACGCCGTGGCCGACGAGGCCAGGAAGCGCGGGGTCAAGGCACTGTCAATCGTCGCCGATGTCGGCCAGCCGGACCAGGTCGAGGCGATGGTGGCCCAGGCGATGGACGCCTTCGGGCGCATCGACATCCTGATCAACAACGCGGCGATCCGCCCGCACAAGCCGTTCCGCGAGACGACGGCTGAGGATTGGGAGACGGTGCGCGGCGTGGTGCTGGACGGGGCGCTCTACCTGACGCGGGCCGTCATCGACAGCATGGTGGCGAACCAGTACGGCCGGATCCTGTTTTTCGTGGGCGTCGGCGCGTTCGCTGGCGGTCCGCGGCGCGCACTGGTGTCAGCGGCCAAGTACGGGCTGATCGGGCTGGCGCGCAGCCTCGCCGCCGAGTTCGCGCCCGACAACATTCGGGTCAACGTCGTCTCGCCGGGCAGCATCGACACGTCCCGCGCGAACCCCGAATGGTACGCCGGCCGGCCGCCGAATGCGGCTGGCATCCCGCTGGGACGGCAGGGCACGCCGGAGGAGATCGCCGCCACCTGCCTGTTCCTGGTCAGCGACGAGAGCAGCTTCATCACCGGCCAGACGATCCACGTCAACGGCGGCGCGAGCTTTCACTGACGCGGCGGAGCATCGGCCTGCCGGCCCGCCCCTCGTCTCCCGGGCGTCTGTTCCCTGAACCTTGTTCCCTGGCCCCTACGACGGTGCGATGGTGAAGCGGTACCGCACCAGCATGCGGCTCCGTTCGCACAGCACCGGAGCGCCCGTGAAGATCAGGTACTCGAAGCGGGACGGCCGCAGCGGCACCCGTGGCACCAGATGCGCCGTCCCGAACGGCATCCCGACGATCAGCCCGGCCTCGCTGAGGTCCAGCCGCTCGGGCTCATGGACATCGTCCAGGTAGGTGCCGTCCACGTTGCCGTACACGAACTGGCAGAAGAGGTCGGGCGGCGCCGCGGCGTCGGTCAAGTCGTCAAAGCCGCGAATCGAGACCAGCCCCGTGAACTCGGCTGACCGTTCCTGCGAGAACTCCGACTCGCCCAGCAGCTCGGAGTCTGGCGCGCCGCGCTTGAGACGGGTCACCCCGAGAAACTTCAGGTGCAGGCCCCTGGGCGTGGTGGCCTCCGCGCCGATGTGCGTCCAGGGGCAGGCGCGGATCACCTTGACGACGCCGCCGCCAGCGATGATCCGCATCGTTCGGCCGGCCGAGGCTCGGCGGGCGCTCGGCTGGGAGCGCTCGAAGTTCAGCAGGTGGCTCTGCTCGCCGTGCAGCCGCTGGGAGGTGGTGGGTGCGGTCGAGACCAGCTTCCAGCCCTCGGCAGCGAGCCGTTCAAGGACGGCGTGCTCGGGCGTCCGCTGCCCCCGCGCCGGATAGTTCCGCACAAGATGGTCGCCTGCTCGGGCGTCCCAATCTGCGTAGAGGGAGAGATGTTCCAGGTCGGGCATCGCCCTCTCCTCTTCGAGATGGCGCGTCGGGGGCGGCGCACCCACGCCCGCTGGATGGCCCGCACGCGCCGCAGGCCGCCACGCTCATTCTCTCATAACGACGTGTGATCTGCGCGGTTCCGGAGGGCGCCCTTACGGCCCAACTGCCGAGATCCCGACGAACATGTCGTAGGTGGCGTTCCCACGCGTCCCGCCGACGCTCAGCCGGTACTGGCCCCCCTCGGACTCTGGCAGCTCGCCGTAGAGTGTACGGGTCTCGTACTGGTCGTCCAGGGTGACCCACGCGCCGAACTGGCGGATCGACAGCTCGACGACGGCGTTGTCTTCCGCCGACATGACGGCCACCGAGATGAACTGGCCGGGGCGCGCGCCGAAGACGTAGTTGTCGCGTTCGCCACGGATGACCGCGCCCGAGACCACGCCGTAGCTCTTGCCCGGCACGAACGAGAGGTTGAAGTCACGGGCCTCCGCTGGTGAGGCATGCAGGGCCGTTACCAGCAGCAGGACGGAAAGAACGGTCAGGAGGCGTCGTCGCAACGTCAGGCTCCAGGGGCGGATTCGACCGTGAGATGGTACCGTGTGGGTACGGTCAGGGCCGGTACGGTCACGGCGCAGCATTCTCGCACATGGAACGGCGCGATGTGCGTCGGACGGTGCTCGGGCGCAGACGCCTGCGGACACGGCGCGCCGCGCGCTTGCTACCTCGGCCAGATCCACCACATCAGCGGCAGCGCGCTCATCCAGCCGGCCGCCACCTGGGCCGGCGTGTGCCGGTCCAGCCGCACCCGCGCCCACCCGATCACCACGGCCAGCATCGCCAGGGGTAACGCGGCCACCATGCCGCCCCAGGCCAGGATCACCATCGCCAGCCCGGCCGAGCCTGCCGCGTGGTAGCTGATCTTCCACCAGATCGTCACGAACGCCAGGAAGACCATCTGCAGCAGGAGTCCCGCGTCCAACTGCACGAACACCTGGGCCGCCCCGATGCTGCGGAGGACTGGGTACGCTGCCAGCGCGCAGAGGACGCCGAAAAGGGCTGGCTGGAGCCGCTCAGCGCGACGCGGCAGGCCAGGGTTCGAGATGCGGCCTGAGCGGTACAGGCCGTAGATGAACAGACACGGCACCAGGGCCGTCGCCGCGAACAGCCCGAGCGCCCCCCGCACGATGGGCGGGCCGGACTCCTCGCTGCACCAGGCTGCGAAGGCGATCAACGGCACGATCAGGACGGGCGGCGCGCCGACGATCGAGATGGCACGCGCCAGCCGGTCAGCAGAGCTCTGCGCCACGAGTTGGACGTCGGCCGGCGGGTTCGCTTCCAGGGTCGTGCTCCTTGCGCGCATCGGCCGGCAGCCCGCCGAGTCAGATGACGCCCGTTGATCGCGGTCGCGGTTCCGCCCTCCTATCGTACAGAATCCCGCCCGTCGCTCGGGAATCGTTCTCGGGAGGCCAGGGCGATTGCACGTTGGGCGGGTCGCGCAGCGTCGTCGGGGCTTGAAAGCCCCGCCTACCATCCTGCAGTCGCTCGCGACGCCCCGGACTGACCGGACGACGGCTGTTCCCGGCCGCCGTGCTGGCTCCGACGCTACGAAGACGGCCCCTTGAGATGCCGATTCGTGACGAGCGCTGGCCGTCAGGGACGGTCGGACCACTCGGGGATCGGTCCCCGGCGCAGACTGACGCGCAGCAGCGGCGGGTCGCTGCCGTACTCGGTGGCGTGGCGGCAGGCGTGGACCTCGTATTCCCCCGCGGGATCCTTGACGATCCGGATGTGGCGGGCGCTCTCTTCGAGGCGTACGGTGTCGCCGGTCTGGTACCAGGTGCCTTCGTCAGGAACGTGATGGGTCGAGAACTTGCCGGTCTTACTCATGCTTGACCTTTCAGCCGAGCGCCGATGGGCGCGGGCGCCCGTACGGGATTCCGCGCCGACGGACGGCGGGTGCAGGTGGTGGATGCGGAGGCTCCGTGGATGTGGAGCCTCTCCGGATGGCTGCCACGCGGTGTGTCAGTCCGTGCTGGGCGAGACCTTCGGCCTCGGGTTTGCGCTCGCGCCGGTCTCGCCATGGACCACGATGTGGGCATCGTCGAGATGCTGGGAGCGGTCGGCTGCCGACCGCGCAGCCGGCTGTGCCCCTCGCGCCCGAACGTCGCGCGTGACCACGACCTTGCCATCGCTCTCGACGTGCCCAGACTGCACGATCAGGTTCTGGAACGCGTCCAGATCGGCATACCGCTTCACCTCCACCATGCGCTGTGCGGCTGTCGCCGGGTCGAAGACGCGGAAGTACGTCACCTTGCGGTCAGAGTACCGCCCGCTCATCTCCACCATCAGCAGGGTGTTGAGCGGGGCAGGGGACGACGGGCCGTCGCGCTCGACGGCGTGCATAATGGTCGTGGTCAACGGACGCGCGGACGGGCGCTTGAAGAAACCGAACATGGTGACATTCCTCGCGGTGAGGCGGCAGCGGGCGCACGCGGCGCAGGCGTGCGCCGTGCGGGTTCGTCCCTTTCGGGTTCGTACCCTGCGGGCTGGCGCGTGGGCGGCAGTCAGAACGGCAGGGCGGTCGGCAAGGCCTCGGCGACGCCGGAGCATGACGGCCCCGTTCCAGCATCCGACAGCAGCACCATGCTGCCTGCCGTCGCTGGCGACATCAGGGGGTGATGACCACCTTCCCGTCCACTGCCGCTGCTCGGCTCATCAGGCCGGCCAGCGGGTCCATGCCATGCGTGCCTACAGGACCGACGACCACGCGTCAGCGCAGCATCAGCAGAGCGACTCCCTGCTCTGCCATCCGAAGCGCCCGATTCCACCCGATGACGATGGGGCGCACCAGAGCGGCCGATGCGCCTCGTTGCGAGGACCCTACGACGCTCGGCTTCCTCTCCGAGCATAGCATATCAGCGACAGGCGACATGCTGAAGATGAGGTATCGCATCGGATCGTCGATTCACGAGGCGTTGCGGCGAAGATTCACGGAGTGTGTGGCTCGGGGAGTCGCAGGCTGAGGCCCGGGTCTCGGCACTGGGGCAGGCCGTGCGGGGGCATGATCCGAAAGGTTCCACGTAGGTCTTCGAGCAGGGAACGCACCGCGATTCGTACTCCCACCATGGCATCCGTCGATGCCCGGCCCCCATCGGCAGGTCGGGCGCGATAGATTGCCAACGAGTCGATGCCCTCGGCAATCGCGCGGCAGCAGAGGCCCCGGAGATAGAACCGGTGAAACTCCCGCTCAGCGAGCGTAGAGGACACTGCCTGCGTTGCGCTTTCGACATCCTCACCGTGCAACTGCGGCAGTCTGGCTGGTGGTTGGATGGCCTTGATCGCACCCAGCGCCTGTGCCAGCGTTTCCTCGGTGCCATCTGCCAGGCTGGCGCGGAGAATCACCGGATAGTGACTGGCGCCAGCGTCACTCAGCAACGGACTTCGGTACAGCGTGCCTGACGCCAGATCGGCGTCGAGCTCATCCAGCATGTACAGTCGCGTCGCTGCGTCCAGATCGTGCAGGCAGAGTGCCATGTGCTCCTCCTGGCGTCGCCGCCGTTCCGCACGCCGCCAGTCGACGAGGTGACATGACGGCACGCCGATGCGGGCGACTCAGCACTCCACTCCACCCTTGAGGAGCCGCCAGCGCGCCGCCACCTTCGATCAGCTCGTCACGCGCCTGCTTCCACTGTACAGCATGTCGCGGATCACCCGGCGTTTAGTCCGCGTGCGGCGCTCGTGCTGATCCCGGGGCCGGCCGCGCAGGATCGCGCTCGGCCAGAAGCTGGGCGACCAGATCGCGCACGCGGTCCAGCTGGTACGGCTTGGCCAGCACGGCATCGACATCGTGCTCTTGCAGCTCTTCCTGGTTGATGACTGCGCCCCAGCCGGAGGCCAGCACGAACAGCAGGGCCGGCCAGCGGCGGTAGACCTCGTCGGCAAGCTACCAACCGTTGATGCCGGCGCCCAGGCTCAAGTCCGAGATCACCATGTCGTACGGCGCAGCCGCCAGCAGATCGAGCGCCCGTTCGCCGCTCGGCGCGGTATCGACCTGGTGCTTCGCACGGCGGAGCGCCACGGCCAGGAGCATCGCCAGCGGCGGCTCGTCGTCCACCACCAGGATGCGGGCAGGCGGCGCCTCAGCAGGGTGCTCCGCAGGCGCAGGGGCCGCTGCCAGCTCGGTTGCCACTGGCAGGCGCAGCGTGAACGTCGTTCCCTGGCCTTCCGCTGAGCGGACGCCGATCTTGCCGCCCAGCCGCTCGACAATGCCGAAGACCATCGCGAGGCCGAGGCCGGTTCCGGCCTCGCCCTTGGTCGTGTAGAACGGCTCGAAGATGCGCGCCTGGACATCCGGCGGCATGCCGGTCCCGGTGTCGGATACGGCGACGACGACCATCGTGCCCTCGCGGCTCGACGTCATGTGGATCGCTCCGCCCTCGGGCATGGCGTCGACGGCGTTGAAGATCAGGTTCACCAGCGCCTCGCGCAGCGAGTCCGCCCAGCCGCGCACGTGCAGCTTGCCGCTGATGTCCAGCGTCAGCTCGATGGGGCGGCCGTCAGCCTGTGCGCGATCCCGCCACTGGGGCGCGGTGAAGCGGGCGGCCTCTTCGACGACGGTGCTCACGTCCACGATCTCGGGCTCGCCGATCTCCTGCTGGCGGGCGAACGCCAGGAGCCGCTTGACGGTGTCCGCGCCCTGGACGGTGGCCTGGGCGGCGGTGGTCAGGTGTTCGAGCAGCCGGGCGCGCTCGGGGGACGGCGGCAGGCTTCGAAGCTCGTCCTGCGCGAGCTGCACGTACCCGGAGGCCACGCCCAGCGCCTGGTTGAGATCGTGCGCGACGCCGCCGGCCATCTGACCGAGCGCCCGGAGCTTCTCGCCCTGTTGGTAGAGGTCGCGTTGCCGCTCGGCCTCCAGGCGCTCGGTCAGATCGGCCAGCACTGTGACCCGCCCGATCGCCTCGCCGTCAGGGCCAAAGATCGGCCAGGAGGTGAGCGACGAGGGGAACGTCGAGCCGTCGCGCCGGGCGCCGGTCAGCTCGCGGACGGATGGCCCGGGCTCGCGGTGTCGAGACCACCAGTCGGGGTCTTTCGGCAGCTCGTGCGGCGGTGGGTTCAGGTCGGCGATGCGCTTCCCGACCACCTCATCAGCTTGCCAGCCCAGGAGCGCTTCGGCGGCGTGGTTCCAGTAGGTGATGCGGCCGGTGCTGTCGCTCGCCACCACCGGCTGCTCGACGGCCGAGAGCAGCGTCGCCTGGAAGTTGAGCGAGGCCTGCTGGTGGCGGAGGACATCGGCCTGCCGCTCGCTCTCGGCGCGGGCCTGCTCGGCCTGATCTGCCCGCTGTTCGGCCTCGTGGCGGGCGGCGTCGATCATCAGTCGGCTGACCACCAGACAACTGACGCACATGACGGAGGCCAGCACCTGACCCAGGCCCAGCTGCGCCACCAGGGGGCCGGCCCGGACGAGCAGGATGGCTGCCGTCACCACGTACGTGCCCACGACCCAGGCCGGCCCGGCCAGGACCATCGCCAGTGCACTGGGGATCAGGATCGCCTGGGGCAGATACCACGGCGCGCCCGACGACGAGATGGTGAGCGTTCCGCCCACCATCGGCGCGACGAGCATCAGGTGCCCGTAGCGGGCACGATCCCAGCCGAGCCAGTAGAGGACCGTCAGCGTGACGCACAGCACCGTCGCCACGACGAGGGCCGGCAGGGAGTCCAGGGGCGGCCTGATCCCCAGCAGCCGATAGTACGCCGTCGCCAGGACCAGCAGTACGGTGCCGATGGTGATCAGTGCGAGCCGGGCGTAGCGCTCGGTGGGCCGGAATCCACGGCGCACGCGCGCCGCCATGGTGCGGCGACCTTCGGCGTGGTAGCCCCGCTCCCGTACCAGCATCGACCCTATCCTCGCGGAACCTGGCGACCGCGCACTCCTGGCTCCGGCCGCTGCCCATTGTACAGAGCAAAACGGGTATCTCCGAGCGTTTGGTATGGCCCCAGGTGACCGCACCCGCCACGGCTGGCTAGAATCCGGCCGCATCACCCGCCCGGGCGCTCTCCCGCTGCCCAGAGTGTGACCCGGGCCGTGCGTGAAGGAGGGCGTCCGTGGCTGGATTCGCCGAGTACGAACAGTACGATGCCGTGGGGCTGGCCGAGCTGGTTCGCCGGAAGCAGGTCTCACCCGCCGAGCTGCTGGATGCCGCCATCGAGCGCGTCGAGGCCCGCAATGGCGCGGTCAACGCCGTCATCGGCCGGGCCGACGACCGCGCCCGCGCGGCCATCGCGGATGGGCTGCCGGTGGGGCCGTTCACGGGAGTCCCATACCTGCTCAAGGATCTGGCCGGCTGGCAGGCCGGCGACGTCGTCACGCGCGGGTCGGACTTCTTCAAGGATACGCCGGTGGTGGCGCAGGACGGCGAGCACGTTCAGCGGCTCAAGCAGGCCGGGCTGGTGATCTTCGGCCGGACGAACTCCTGCGAGCTGGGCCTCTCCCTGACCTGCGAGCCGCGCGCCTACGGCCCGACGAAGAGTCCCTGGGACACCACCCGCATCTCGGGCGGTTCGTCTGGCGGGGCGGCGGCCTCGGTCGGCTCGCGGATGCTCCCGATGGCCCACGCTTCGGATGGCTTCGGCAGCATCCGCGCCCCTGCCGCCTGCTGCGGTCTGGTGGGCCTGAAGCCGACGCGCGGCCGGAACACCCAGTCCCCCTACTCGGGCGAAGGGCTGGGCGGCTGCTCCACCGAGCATGCCGTCACCCTCTCCGTGCGGGACACCGCGACGCTGCTGGACGCCATCTCCGGCCCTGGCCTGGGCGATCCCTACGCTGCGCCAGCCCCGAGGCGGCCGTTCGCACAGGAGGCCGGGGCCGATCCCGGCACGCTGCGGATCGCCTTCACCACGAAGGCCCCGAACGGTGCGCCGGTCGCCCCCGAGTACCTGGAGACGCTCCAGATGACGGCGAAGCTCTGCGCCGACCTGGGGCACCATGTCGAGGAGGCCGACCCGCAGGTTGACGGCGAGCTGGTCGTCCCGACCTTCCTGACGATTGCCGCCGTCAACACGGTGGTCAACCTCGGGAGCCACCCCACGAAGGGGCGCTCGGCCCGGCAGGGCGAGGTCGAGAACGTCACCTGGGCGACCGGTCAGCTTGGCGAGCAGACGTCGGCGGCGGACTACGTGCGCGCCACCCAGACGATGCACCGGCTCGGGCGGCAGATGGCGGCGTTCCACCAGCAGTACGACCTGCTGCTGACGCCGGGCCTGGGGACGCTCCCGCCGAAGCTCGGGTGGATCGACATGATGATGGACGACGTCCACGAGTACTGGCGGCGGGTGTTCACCTTCTCGCCGTTCACCGTCTGGTTCAACCTGACGGGCCAGCCGGCCATGATGCTGCCGCTCGGGCAGAGCGCGACGGGCTTCCCCATCGCGGTGCAGCTGGTGGCCCCGTTCGGCGACGAGGCCGCGCTGATCCGGCTGGGGAGCCAGCTGGAGGCGGCAAAGCCCTGGTTCGGCCGGAAGCCGCCGGTGGCGCAGTAGTCAGGCCGCAGCAGTTGCTGATCGAAAGCTATGCCAGGGCGCAGGAGGTCGTCGCCAACAACGAACAGCTCGATTCCGCCCGAGCCTGAGCCGCTGTCTCAAGGAGTCGCTACCGGGTCCGGCTGCGTCGCTCGATCGACGCCCGCAGCCGCTCCGGCAGCTCCGCCAGCGGCGTCAGCTCGACCGCCCCGCCGTCTCGCTCCTTCCACTCGACGGCGCCCTGCGCCAGCCCCTTCTGCCCGATGCTCAGCCGCAGTGGCAGGCCCAGCAGGTCGGCATCCTTGAACTTCACGCCGGCCCGCGCGTCGCGGTCGTCGTAGAGCACGTCCAGGCCGGCCGCCTGGAGCATCGCCAGCACCTCCTCGGCGCACTGGGCCAGGGCCGGCTCGCGCCCGAGCGTCAGCAACTGCACGTGATACGGCGCGATGCTCCACGGCCAGATGATGCCGTCGTCGTCGTGGTGCAGCTCGATGGCCGCCGCCATCACCCGCCCGACGCCGATGCCGTAGCTGCCCATGAAGATCGGGACGCTCGCGCCGTCCGCCGTCAGCACGTTCGCGCCGAGCGGCGTCGAGTACTTGGCGCCAAGCTTGAAGATGTGCCCCAGCTCCAGCGCCTTGAAGACCTCCAGGTGACCGTCGCAGCGGGGGCAGCCCTCCCCAGGCTGGACGGTGCGGAGATCGATCGCCCGTGCGCCGGCCGCGCCATCCTGCCCGGCCAGCCCGAACGGCAGCACGTCGCGCTGGACATCCACACCGCGCAGGTGGACGCCGTCGTCGTTGGCCCCGGTCACCATGCCGGCGGCCTCGGCCAGCACCGTGTCCACCAGGACCGTCGCCCCCGTGAACCGCACCGCCCCCAGCGAGCCAGGATGCGCCCCCATCAGCGGGACGATCTCCTCGGGGGCAGCAGGGCGCACGACGCTCGCGCCCGTCGCCGTCTGGAGTTTCGCCTCGCTCAGGGAGTGATCGCCGCGCACGACCGCCACGACCGGCGTGCCGTCCGCGACGTAGATCAGCGTCTTGAGCTGACGATGCGGGGCGACGCTGTACGGCGGCGACGCCAGCGCGTCGATGGTCACCACGCCGGGCGTCGCGAACCGCTCGGGCGTGTCACGCAGATCGGCCGGGTCTGGCGCGCCGGCCGCCTCGATCCGCGCGATGGCCGTCTCGACATTGGCGGCATAGTCACACGAGGTGCAGGCCGCCACCAGATCCTCGCCGGCGTCCGTGCGCGCCATGAACTCCGCCGAGCCGCTGCCGCCCATCGCCCCCGAGTGCGCCTGCACCATGACGGTCGGGATGCCGCAACGTCGGAAGATGCGCTCGTAGGCGGCGCGCTGATCGTCGTAGGCGGCGTCCAGCCCGGCCTGGTCGAGGTCGAAGGTGTAGGCGTCCTTCATCGGGAACTCGCGGACCCGCAGCAGGCCGGACTTCGGGCGTGGCTCGTCTCGGAACTTGGTCTGGATCTGGTACCAGACTTGCGGAAGGTCGCGATAGCTGCGTAGCTCATCACGGGCCAGCAGGGTGAAGATCTCCTCGTGGGTCATCCCCAGGCCATACTCGCTGCCCCGGCGGTCGGTCAGACGGAACATCTCGTCGCCCATGACCTCCCACCGACCGCTCTGCCGCCAGATCTCGGCCGGGTGGAGGGCCGGCAGGCGGAACTCCTGACCGCCGATGCGCTCCATCTCCTCGCGGATGATGGCCTCGACCTTCGCCAGCGTGCGGATCGCCAGCGGCAGGTAGCTGTAGATGCCGGCCGCCAGTTGCCGAACGAACCCGGCCCGTACCAGCAGGCGGTGGGAGACGGCGACGGCATCGACGGGAGCTTCTTTGAGCGTCGGCGCAAACAGCCGACTCCAACGTGAAACGGTCATCACGATTCCTCACTGCGTCAGTACAACGTTAGCGCAGTCGGGCTTGCGACTGGCAATAGCAGACTCGATGGTGTACACCCTGGCAGGATGGAGGTGCGCTGCGTGGCGGATGAACGCAGACGTTTACACGAGTTGGTCGACCAGCTGCCAGGAGAGGAGCTCGCGCTGGCGGCGCAGCTTCTGGAGCTGCTGGTGCACGGTCGCGGTGGGCGCGGCGTGGCCCTGACCAACGGGCACGACGATGACGAGGAGCCGGAGGCGGTTGACGCCTCGGCGGAGACCGTCGCCCGGCTGGCCCAGCTCACGGACGAGGATCTGCTCAGGCTGGATGAGCTGCTCGAATCCGATCCGGAGGGGGCGCGGCAGTTCTGGCGCGAGCGGTTCGGCGAGGAGCTGCCGGCCGACGACCTGATGCAGGACGACGACGAAGACGTCGACGACGACGACCACGTGCCCGAGCGAGCCGACGGCCGATGAGGCGGTCGGCTCAGATGACGCCGTCTGCTCGCAGCCGGGCGAGCCGCTCGGGGGTGTAGCCCAGCAGGCCGCCGTAGACCTCGTCGTTGTGCTCGCCGACCCACGGGGCCGGCCGGGCGTAGCCAGCCTCGGCGGCCGAGAAGCGGATGGGCAGGCCGGTGCCGTAGACCTCGGCGTCGCCAGCCGGCTCGCCCGGGGCGGCGGCATCCGCTGAGCGGCCGGCCGCTGACCCCTCGGTGGCGGCCAGGGCCGGACGGTACGTCGGGTGGCGCAGCGGCACGATCTCCCCGCGCCGCAAGACCCGCTCGTCGTGGACGGCCTCGCGCGGGTCGCGGACCTCGGCCGCCGGCACGCCGACCGCGTCCAGCAGCGTCACGACCTCCGCCGTGGTGTGGGAGCGCGTCCACGCTTCCACCATCTCTTCCAACGCCTGCGCGTTCGCGACGCGGCGGTCGCGGGTGCGAAAGCGCTCGTCAGTCAGCAGGCCGGGCTGGCCCATCACCCCCACGATGTCCGCGAACTGACGGTCGGTCGGCGCGGTCAGCGTGACGAAGCCGTCCGCCGTCTGGAAGATGCCGAACGGCACGAGGCGGGTCATTTTCGGGCCGGTCCGGACGGGGACGCCGCAGCGGGCCATCGCGTCGAACGGCTCCGCGCCCACCAGCGACGTCAGCGCTCCGAGCATCGAGACGTCCACCTGCTGCCCGACGCCTGTCTGCTCGGCCTGCCGGAGCGCCGCCAGGATGCCGATCGCGGCGAACAGCGGCGCGGTCAGGTCGCCCAGCGGGACGCCGTTGCGGATGGGAGGGTCGTCGGCGTTGCCGCTGGCCAGCATCAGGCCGCTCAACGCCTGAATCACCACGTCCATCGCCTTGCCGCCGCCGGGCGGGCCGTCAGCGCCGAAGCCGCTGATCGAGCAGTAGACGATGGCCGGGTTGATGCCGGCACCCCAGGCGTAGCCGACGCCCAACCGGTCGAGCGTGCCACGGGAGAAGTTCTCGACCACCACGTGAGCATCGCGCACCAGATCGGCGAAGACCTCGCGGCCCTGCGGATGCTTCAGGTTGAGCGTGACCGCCCGCTTCCCGCGCGAGCGCACGATATGCCCGAGCGACATGTCGTCTTCGTGGCGCTGCAGGACGCTGAGGCCGTCTCGCCCGAGGAACGGTGCGTTGGTACGGGAGGAGTCCGGACCGGCCGGGTTCTCGATCTTGATGACGTCCGCACCCAGGCCAGCCAGCAGGAGGGTGCAGAACGGACCCGACAGCGCCCAGGTCAGATCGACGACGCGGACGCCGGCGAGCAGGTGGGCGGTCATGCTGAACGGCGCTGTCCGGCGAGCATGCAGGAGATTTTAGTACACCCCGACGCAGCAGCAGCGGCGGTCCCGGCCAGGCTGACCTCACCCCCGACGGCCCAAGCAGCAACGACCCAGGTGGGTGATCCCCCAGGGGCACGGTCCGTGCGTTACCTCTTGCGACGGCTCGTCTCTCGTAGCGCGTCCGAGACGCGCGTTCGGGGAGGCCCCGGAATCGACTGCTATACTGTTGGTGTCTGTTGGCGCATGGGACCAGGGGGCAATTGACGCCCTCACCACACCGGTCACGCCAACGCCTCTCCGCACATCGTCGCGCAGCGAGGCTCAACCCTCAGAGACCCTGCGACCCGAGGATGTGAAAGGAGCGAGTTCCCAGAACGACCCGGCCGAGCTTGCCAGCCCCGAGGGGCGGCAGGGCGGGGGACCCGAATCCGCACTGGCCCGAGCAACGCGGCCGGCGTGGATGATGCGCATCAGCCCCTGATGCGCGCGTCAAGGTCTTGACCTGGGGTGAATCGTGCCTCGCCGGCGCGTAGGATCTCGACGCTTCCGATCCGAACCCGACAGCTAACCCCGTAGGCCCAGTGAAGGAAGCGCACCCACTCCACATCACGAGGAGCGTGCGCCCATGCATCGCGAAACCGCCCAGGCTATCTGGTACCGCCGTCTCGACCGCGCCTGTTTCACGTCGGATGACGCCGACACGACGACGTCAACGGCTGCGAAGACCGTCGAGCGCCCTGCCACCGCGACCATCGGCCTCAAGGGGCGCTGGTTCCCCCGCTTCACCACGACGAGCGCCGCCGAAGAGTGGCGTCCGTTGGCAGAGGAGCGCCGCCGTTGGGCCGTTGAGGCGTCCGGCGACCGCCAGTACTGAGACGAGTGGCCAGTCATCAGTTGTCAGTCGTCAGCGATCGGTGAGAGGCATTCAGCACTGACAACTGATGACTGACAACTGAACGCTCACACATTCCCACCGACGCTTGAGCGCGTCACTTGACACCCTCCGGGACGGATGGTACGCTCCCTCGCAGGCGTACACATCTGTTCATGCACATCTGTGCGGCCCTGGAGAGAGAGCGCCGTCTGATGGCTGTTCCTGACGACTCGGACGACTTGCTCGCCTCCGCTGCGCGGATGTACTACCTCGATCAGCTCGACCAGCGCGAGATCGGCGACCTCCTCGGCGTCTCCCGCTCCACCGTCTCGCGCCTGCTCAAGAGCGCGCGCGACCGGGGCCTCGTCCAGATCTCGGTCAGCCCCTACGACCCGCGTGACCGCCAGCGCGAGGCGGCCCTCCAGGACCGTTTCGGCGTGCGCCACGCGGTGGTCATCCGGACCACTGGCCGCTCGGCGGCGAACGTCGGGCGGACAGTCGGCTACTTCGCGGCTGCGGCGGCGTCCGAGCTGATCGGTGCTGGCGCGACGGTCGGCGTCTCAGGCGGACGGACCCTCGCGGCGCTCGTCAGCTTCATGGCCCCGGCCGAGGCCGCCCAGCACGTGACGATCCTGCCGATGATGGGCAACATCGGCCCCCAGACGACCGCCATCGACGGGCTGGAGATCAGCCGCGAGCTGGCGCGGCGGCTCCAGGGCGCGTTTTACACCGTGAACGCGCCGGCCGTCGTGCAGGACCGGCAGGCCCGCGACATGCTGCTGGCCCACGCCCACATCCGCCTCGTCTGGGAGCTGTTCGACACCCTGACCCTGGCCTTCGTGGGGATCGGGACGCTCGCCGACTCGATCTTCGTGGAGCAAGGCGTGTTCCGTCCGGCCGAACTGGCGGATCTAGGACGCAGCGGCGTTGTCGGCGAGATCTGTGGACGATTCTTCGATCGTGACGGGAGGGAGTGCGCGACTGAGTATCGAGACCGTGTCTTGAGCATCGACCTGGATGTGCTCCGACGATGCGCCCACGTCGTCGGCGTGACCAACGGCCCGCGGCGGGCGGCGGCAGTCCATGCTGCCTTGCGCGGCGGCCTGATCGCCTCGCTGGTCATCGACGACGTCGGTGCAGACGCCGTCCTGGCCCTATCTGACGACGCCTGACGCTGCATCGGCAGCGCACGGGTCGGCAGCCGGAACACGCACCCTGTCCAGGCCGCTCGACGGCGAGCGGAGTCCACGGCATGCACCGCAGAGGCGGCAACGCACCGGTCGGGTGGCCCCTGACGTACGCGGTGCGCGCGGCCTCGTGAGCGCAGTCTCAACAGAAGGGAGAGGCGGCAGAGCGGCCTGTGTGGGACAGGCGCGCCTGCGTCCGCTGGCAGGCCAGCGGCGTTCTGCCGCGAACGGAATCAGAATGTCTCTGCACCAGATCGCGAATCGCCGCGTAGCCCGACGCTCGTTCGTGTTTGGCGCCCTGGCCACGGCCGGCGCGGCCCTGCTCTCGGCCTGCAGCGCACCGCCCGCGCCCGCCGCGCCGACCACCGCCCCCAAGCCGGCCGGCACCTCGGCGCCGCCGCCCGTCGCGGTCGGCGGGCAGGCGTCGCCGGCGCCGGCCGCCTCGCCGGCCGGCGCTGCCGCGGCGTCCCCTGCTGCTGGGGCCTCGCCGGCGGCCAGCGCGTCGCCCGCTGCTGCCGCGCCGGTGGCCTCCCCGGCCGCTGCCGCATCGCCTGCACCCTCGCCGGCCGCCCAGCAGGCCCCGGTCTTCACCGGCCGGACCGTGCAGATCGACTTCTCGCACATCTGGGCCACCCCGCCCGGCGCGACGTCTGCCCAGGTCCACCCGGCCGAGCAGGTCGTGAACGCCTACAACGCCAGGAACACCGGCGTGAAGGTCAACAGCCGCGTAGACAGCACCGTCTACCTGGAGAGCATCCAGAAGGCGCAGGCCGACATGGCGGCCGGCAAGCCGCCGGCCCTGGTGATGACGCCGTGGGCGTTCATCAACTTCGCGGAGGCGGCCCTCAACACGACGAACCTGGAAGACCTCGCGCCGGCCGGCGAGCTTGACACGATGCTGGCCAACATGAACCCGGCCGCCGTCAACCTCGTGACACTCAACGGCAAGCGCAAGGGCTTCCCGTACGCGCTGTCCTGCCCGGTCATCTACTACAACAACGATGTCCTGAAGAAGGCAGGCGTCGAGCCGGCTGCGCTGTTCAAGGACTGGGCCGCGTTTGCGGAGCTGGGACCGAAGATCAAGGCCGTCACCAATGCGCCGATCATCGGCGTCGGGACCAACTCGGACTGGCCGGCCCAGAGCCTGATCCAGAGCGCCGGCGGCCGCATCCTCAACGACGACAACACCCCGGCCATCGACAGCCCCGAGTCCGTCACGGCCATGAAGACGATCGCCGATCTGAACAAGGCCGGCCTCTGGTCTACGGCCACCTCGCAGGAGAACAACGCGGCGTTCAGCGGCGGCACGCTCCCGCTGTTCATGGCGAGCGTCGCGGCGCTGGGCGGGTTCCGGCGCAACCTCTCGTTCGACTTCAACACCAGCACCTTCCCGCTGTTCACCGGCAAGCCTCGGCGGATGTCGGCGGGCGGGTCGTACATCGGCTGCTACGCCAAGGACAAGGATCAGCAGGTGGCGGCCTGGGACTTCCTGAAGTTCGCGGCCTCCGAGGAGGGCACGAAGATCTGGATGCAGACGGGCTACCTGAACGTCACGAAGCATTCGGTGCAGACGCTGCCGGGCCAGGAGGCGGCGTACACCCAGCTCAACGAGGGCCTGACCCGCGAGACGGCCTGGCCGGGCCGGCGCGGCGCAGAGGCGTCTCGGGTCTGGGATGGGTACGTCCAGCGGATCTGGTCGAACGACGTGAGCGTGGAGGACGGCCTGAAGCAGGCCAAGGCCGAGCTGACGACGCTGTTCTCGCAGGCGTAGACACGCGGGTCAGCAGCCCAGGCCCGGGAAGGCCCTCACCCCCCGACCCAGTCGGGCCACCGGTCCTGTGCGCGGGCGAGGGGGAGACACACGAGACAGGCGTTGCTCCCCCTCGCCCGCGCACAGGGAGAGGGGGTTGGGGGGTGAGGGCCTTCCCGGCTCCCGGGCCACCGTCACGGTCCTGCCGCGCCGCACGACGCCCGCACGATCAGCTCGGGCGGCACCAGCATCCGCCGCGGCTCCTCCGCTGGCCCCTTCTCGATCCGCGCGAGCAGCAGCCATGCCGCCCGCTCGCCGATGGTCGCGCCGCGCTGCGCGATGGTCGAGAGCGGCACCCAGAGCTGATCGCCGCCCGTCAACTGGTCCCCGCCGAGCACCGCCATGTCGGCGGGGACGCGCAGCCCGCGCTCACGCAGGACGCTGAGGACGCCCAGCGCCACCGCGTCGTTGTAGGCGAAGATCGCGTCTGGAGGCTCGGCCAGCCCGAGCAGTTGGGTGGTGGCCTCACGGCTCCCCTCGAACGTCTCCGCGATCTTCACCACCAGCGACGGGTCGAACGGCAGGCCAAGCTCGGCCAGGGCGTCGCGGTAGCCGCGCAGCCGCTCGAAGACCGTCGAGATGGTGCGTCGCCGCAGGATCAGCCCGATTCGGCGTCGGCCTGCTCGTCCCAGGTGGAGCGTGCCGAGCCGTCCCACGGCGTAGTTGTCGTTCAGCACGGCATCCAGGTTCGCGTGCTGGAGAAAGCGATTGACCAGCACCAGCGGCGTGCCGTCCGCCGCCACATCCTCGATGGCTGAGCTTTCGAACTGGCACGGCATCGCGATGATGCCGTCCACCCGGTGCTCGCGAAAGAGGCGCAAGGTTGCCCGCTCGCGTTCGGGGCTGCCATCGCTGTTCGCCAGGATCAACTGGTAGCCGCGCTCGCGCATCACCCGTTCGATGCCGCGAATCGACTCCAGCATGAACGGCGTGGTGAGATCGTCCATCAGCAGGCCGACCGTCCGCGTGCGCCGGTGGGTCAGGCTGCGCGCCCGCGCGTCAGGAGTGTAGCGCAGCTCCGTGACCAGCTGGAGGATGCGCTCGCGGGTCTCGGCGCTCACGTCCGGGCGGTTGTTCAGCACCCGCGAGACGGTGACCTTCGAGACGCCCGCCCGGCGGGCTATGTCCATGATCGTGACCATCAGCCCCCCGGTGTCCAGACGCCGTCAACGCGGCCGTCACGCGCTGATTGTGGAGCCGCCAGGATGCGCCGTCAAGCGGCAGACGGGCGGACGTTTCAGGAACGTTGAAGGGTGTCGCTCTGGTTGACAGCCTATCGCACCTGTGATAGCGTACTCCATCGGAACCGGTTACGGAACCGATCACACTGCTGGCAATCGCTTCGTTGCTCGATGCAACGATGCGGCGTTCCCCTGCCTCGCCACGCCGCTGGCCCGCCCCGTCGTGCGGCCAGCACGCTGACACTGCTGTCTGCTGGGAGGTCGTATGGCGCGTGCTCCGAAGTCTGGTGACCTCGTCCTCGTCACCGGCGCGACCGGGCGCATCGGCGCGAACCTGTGCCGGGCTTTGCGGGCCAGGGACTACCGCATCCGGGCGGTGGCGCTGCCGGGCGATCCCGCCGTCGCCAAGCTGGCCGGCCTGGATGCCGAGATCGTCGAGGCCGACCTGCGCGACGAGCAGGCCGTCATCCAGGCCTGCGCCGGGGTGGATGCGATCTGCCACCTCGCCGCGCTGATGGGGCCAGAGGCTGGCGACATGGGCGTCAGCGAGTACTGGCACTTGAACGTCGACGCCACACTCCACGTCCTCGAAGGCGCCCGCCTGAACGGCAACCTGAGCCGGCTCGTATTCAGCAGCACGGACGCCACCTACGCCGCGGTCAACCCCCGCTACAGCCCGATGGACGAGAGCCACCCGCAAGACCCCGTCAACCTGTACGGCCTGACGAAGGTCGTCGGCGAGCGGCTCTGCCTGGACTACCTCACCGAGTTCCAGGTGCCGACGGCCATCGTGCGGTACGGCGGCGTCGGCAGCCCTGACGAGCGCGCGACGGGGGCCACCTGGCGGCTGAGCGCCCAGATTCGCCGCTTCAAGTACGCCAAGGAGAACCACAACAACTACCTGTGGGTCTCGGTCCAGCATCTCCCGACGCCCTGGGAGTACCTCGAGCCGCTCCAGTCTGAGGGCGACCCGCTGATCGCGCTGACGGACCAGGACGGCCGCCCGTTCATCTCGCACCCCACGGACGTCCGCGACGCCGTGCAGGGCACGGTCCTGGCCCTGGAGAACCCGGCCGCCGTCGGCGAGGTCTTCAACATCCTCGGCCCGGGGCCGGTCTCGTCGCTGGAGGCCGTGAAGCACCTCTCCGAGCGTCTCAATCTGCCGTGGCGGCCGGCCCCGGTCCCGTTCCGCCAGGCCTATGAGATCTCGACGGCGAAGGCCCGCGCCGTCCTCGGCTACCGCCCCGAGATCGACTTCTTCCGCGCGGTGGACGACGGCCTCGCCATGCTGGCAGGCCAGGACGTCGGGATCATCCCGGCCAAACTGCCTGTCGCTCGCTAGCCACCGACCGCCTCCTCGGCTCGCGGCCGCCAGCGTGCCCGCGAGCGCTCCGCGTTCCGCTCGGCCCAGACTGCGCCCCAGTGTCGGGGCACGCTCGGCTCAAGGAGGAGAACCGCCATGGCTCGCGTCACCCCCACCCCATCGTTCGAGCAGCGTTGCTCGCGCCGCCACTTCCTGATGGCCGCCCTCGCGACGGCTGCCCTGCCGGTGGCCGCTGCCTGCGGCGGCCAGGGCTCGACCACGGCTCCGGCCAAGCCGGCCGAGTCGAAGCCTGCCGAGACCAAGCCGGCCGCGCCGGCCGCCGCGGCCCAGCCGACCACCGCGGCCGCGAAGCCCGCTGAGGCGGCCAAGCCAGCCGAAGCCGCCAAGCCGGCCCAGGCCGCGCCCGCCGCCAAGTCTGGCGGCCCCGTCACCCTCTCGATGATCGGGCTGGCTGGACATCCGTCCTGGATCGCCACCAAGGAGATGCTGAAGGCGTACAAGGAGAAGGCCCCGAACGTCGAGATCAAGACCTCGGAGTTCGATCTGCCGCAGATCAACGACAAGGTCAACATCGACTTCCAGGCCAAGAAGGGCGAGTACGACATCGTCTGGATGAACAGCGCCCAGACGGTCGGCTACTGGACCGAGGCCGGCATCGTCGTCCCGCTGGATGAGATGGTCTCGAAGTCGTACGACCTGGACGACTTCCTCAAACTGGCCCGGGGCATCGGCACGGTCAAGGACAAGCTGTACGGCATCGCCATCATGATCGAGGAGCGGATGCTCTCGTACCGCAAGGACCTCTTCGACGCCGCCGGCCTGAAAGTCCCGACGACCGTTGACGAGATGACCGCTGCCGCCGAGAAGCTGACCGTCAAGGAGAAGAACCAGTTCGGCTTCTCCCAGCGCAACCGCGCCGGCGGCTCGGCAGCCTACGACTGGATGGGCTGGCTCTACTCCTACGGCGGCATCGTCTTCGACAAGGAGTACAAGACCCACCTGACCGACCCGGAGGCGAAGAACGCCCTCGACGCCTTCCTGAAGATCGAGAAGTTCGGCTCGCCGGCCTCCAACAAGAGCTACGGCGAGATCGTCAAGGAGCTGCAGACCGGCGTTGCGGCGATGGCCAACGACGTGACCATCATCACGCCGCTGCTCGAAGACCCGGCCCAGTCCCAGTTCGCCGGCAAGTTCGGGTATGCCGTCGCGCCGGCCGGCCCGAAGGGGCCGCGCCCGGAGACCTCCTCGCACCTGCTGGCGATCTCCTCGCTCAGCAAGCAGCGCGAGCCGGCCTGGCAGTTCATCGAGTGGATGACGGCCAAGGAGAACGCCAAGCCGTGGATCTTCGCGGGCGGCGCGGCCTTCCGCGAGAGTATGTACAAGGATCAGGAGATCATCGCCAAGTACCCGCAGTACACGATGTTCAAGGAGATCCTCGACAAGGGGAACCCGGACTACGTGCCGCGCGTGAAGGCGTCCGCCGAGATCCTGACCAAGGTCAGCGACGAGATCAACGCGGCCGTCGTGGGGGTCAAGGACTCGGCCACCGCGCTCAAGGACGCCGATGCCGCCGTGGCCGCCATCCTCAAGCGCGAGGGTTACCAGAAGTAGTCGCCTACCCGTACTCCTCCGCGCGAACGCCGCTGTGAGACGGACGTTTGGGCGGACCGATTCAAGCTGAGGCAGGCCCTCGTCCGGTGCGACGTGTGCACGTTGCCATGTCATCCTGAGCGAAGCGAAGGACCTCACCCGCTGACGCGGATGGTGACGGTCAGCGGGGGAGATCCTTCACTTCACTCGGTGGAGAGCGCTGACTACCAGGTCATCGAGTGGCTGACGGTCAGCGGGTGAGGTCCTTCGTTCCACTCGCAGGCTCGCTTCACTCAGGATGACAGGGAGGCGTGCGCGCAGCATTGACGGCTTGTCGATCTGGTGAGTCTGTCCGCCCCTGCGCCGCCGAGAGGTACGTGCCTCGTCGGCGGCGCAGGGGCATCTTCCCGCCTTCAGTTTTCGGAGAACGCCATGCTCCAGCCTGCGCGGGTGGCACACGCCCGCCCGAACCCGAGCCACCGGCTCAACCTCGGCCCGTGGCTCTACCTCGCGCCGGCGATGCTCTGGTTCGCCCTGTTCGCCGTCTTCCCGCTGATCTACACCCTCAACGTCAGCGTCAGCGACTGGTCTGCCGCCGACCATCCGTTTGTCGGCTTCAAACACTACGCCGAGATGCTTGGCGACAACGCCCTGCGCCTCTCGGTGCGAAACACCGTCATCTTCTCGGCCAGCACCCTGGTCTGCTCGTTCCTGCTGGGGCTGGGCGTGGCGCTGTTGCTCGCGTCGGACGACCTCTGGGGCAAGGCGTTCTTCCGCAGCGTCCTGATCCTGCCGTACGTCATCTCGCCGGTCGTCGTCGGCGTGGCGTTCCGCCTGATGATGCACCCGATCCTCGGCGTGCTCAACTACGTGCTCGGGACGACCGGCCGGGACTGGCTCGGCTCGCCCCAGTCGGCTATGTCCTCGGTGATCGCCATCACCGTCTGGGAGCTGACGCCATTCTTCGCCATCATCCTGCTGGCCGGGTTGCTCTCGCTCCCGCGTGAGCCGTACGAGGCCGCCCGCCTCGACGGCGCTGGCGACGTCCAACTGTTCCGCCACCTGACGCTGCCGCTGCTGCGGCCGGTCTGCCAGGTCGCCCTGCTGATGGGCGTGGTGGACGTGCTGAAAGTCTTCGCCATCATCTACGCGACCACCGACGGCGGCCCGGCCCGGCTCACCGAGGTCATCGGGCTGTACATCTGGCGGACCGGCTTCCGCTTCTACCGTCTGGACTACGCCGCCGCGATGGCGATGGTGCTGGTGGCGGTGATCTCGCTGCTGGCGTGGGTGATGATGCGTGCCCTGAGTGAGCGCCGGGAGCAGCCCGCATGATGCCGCGACGTGCGTGTGTCCGACCGTGTTTGCCATCAGACGTGCCACGGCAAGCACGAGATCTCGCGCCAGACCACCTGCCAGACCACCTGCCAGACCACCTGCCAGACCACCTGAAGGGAGGCCAGCCGTGACGTACGCCGCCCGCCGCACGACCCGGCGGATCATGCTGACCGCCCTGGCCGGCGCCATGACGGTCGTCTTCATCTTCCCGCTCTACTGGATCGCCACGATGTCGTTTCAGGACGGCGTGACGGCCTCCACCCTCCCGCCGAAGTTCGTGTTCGTGCCGACGCTCCAGAACTACCGCAACCTGTTCGAGTCGTCAGGCTTCGGGCAGGTCATGTGGAACACCGCGTTCATCGCCCTCGGCACGACCTTCGTGGCATTGCTGTTTGGGACGCCGGCCGCCTACGCCCTGGCTCGCTTCCCGGTCGGCTCGGCCGAGCAGATCTCGTTCACGGTGCTGAGCGTGCGGATCGTGCCATCCTACGTGGCGGTGGTGCCGCTGTTCATCATCCTGCAGCAGTTGAACCTGTTCGGGACGGCCCTCGGGGTGATCGTCGCCGGCAGCCTCGTCGGGATCAGCTTCGTGATCTGGATGATGCGGGCGTTCTTCGCGGCGATCCCGCCGGAGATCGAGGACGCGGCGATGATCGACGGCTGCTCGCGGATCGGGTCGATCGTCCGGGTGGCCCTGCCGCTGGCCGCGCCGGGGCTGGTCGCCACGGCGGTCTTCACCGGCATCGGGGCCTGGAACGAGCTGGTGCTGGTGCTGATCCTCGGCGGCGAGGCGGCCAAGACGATGCCGGTGGCGCTCGGCGGCCTGGTCACCGAGCAGCGCGCCGAGTGGGGCCAGCTTGCAGCCGGCGGCGTCCTGACGATGCTGCCGGTGATCGTGTTCGCGCTGCTGGTGCGCCGCTACTTCCTGTCGGGCGTGACGGCCGGCGGCGTCAACGCCTGAGTGTCGTGGGAGAGGCGGCTGCCGCCTCTCCCACTCCCGGTCCATGGCCGGACGGCATCAGCCCCCGGTGCCGCCGCGCACCGTCAGCGTCACGCCGGCGTCGATGACCAGCACCTGCCCGGTCACCCAGCGCGCCTCCTCGCTGGCGAGGTACACCGCCGCCCAGCCGATGTCCCAGGCGTTGCCCTCGGTCTTGAGCATGCTGGAGCGCTCCCGCTCGGCCCGCCGCTCCGGACTCATGTGGGCCGCCGCCATCGGCGTCCAGACCTGCCCGGGCGCGATGCAGTTCACCCGAATCCCGCGCTCGCCGAGATCGCCGGCCATCGAGATCGTCAGGCCGATCACCCCGGCCTTGCTCACCTGGTAGGCCGGGATGTTCCGATAGTGGCGCAGGCCGGCGATAGACGCGATGTTGATAATCGCGCCGTGCCCGCTGGCCTCCAGGTGGGGGATCGCCGCCTGCGACGTGAAGACCATCGACTTGAGGTTCAGGTCCATCACGCGGTCCCACTCGGCCTCGGAGATCTCCCAGATCGGCTGACGCGAGCCGACGCCGACGTTGTTGTGGAGGATGTCGAGCCGGCCGTACCGCTCGACGGCGGCCGTGACCATCTGCTCGCACTGGTCGCGCTGGGTCACGTCGGCTGAGAGCGCGAACGCCGTGCCGCCCTCGGCCTCGATGCTCGCGACCGTCTCCGCGGCCCGCTCCAGGACGCGGTCGACGCACGCCACCTTCGCCCCCTCACGGGCGAACAGGGTGGCCGTCGCCTTGCCATTGCCGATGCCGGGGCCGCTCGACCCCGCACCGGTCACCAGTGCGACCTTGCCAGCCAGCCGATCTGCCATGCCAGTCCTCCTCGACGGCGCGCCAGGATCGGTCCAGGGCCGGGCGCGCAGCAGTGCGGAAGGATGATAGACCGGCCCGAAACGGCTTGATTGTTGACTTTCTCTAGTTCTATGGTAGAGTATGGCAACAGACCGGGCGGCCGGCTCGTCCAGCCCACTCGCTGCCCGACATCTCGCGCGCGCGTCTGTCCAGGAGGGTTCATGCCTGCTGAGATCTTCGGTATGATCGGCAACCGCCTCGCGTCGGAGATCTGCACGCCGCGCGCGCCGGTCTTCGATCGCGACTTCATCCGCAAGGCCGCCCGCGCCCACGAGGAGGGCGGCTTCGACCGGATCCTCGTCGGGTACTACTCGAACGCGCCGGACGGCTTCCTCGTCGCCGCCTACGCTGCCGCGCAGACCGAGCGCATCGGTCTGCTGCTGGCCCACCGCCCGGGCTTCGTCGCGCCGACCCTGGCCGCCCGCAAGCTCGCCACGCTCGACCAGATGACCGAGGGCCGGCTGGCCGTTCACATGATCTCCGGCGGCAGCGACGCCGACCAGCGCAAGGACGGCGACTACCTCTCCCATGACGAGCGGTACGCCCGCACCGACGAGTACCTGGAGATCCTCAAGCGCGTCTGGACCGAGGACGGCCCGATCACCCATCGGGGGGCGTACTACCATTTCGAGGGGGCGGAGTCCGACATCAAGCCGCTCCAGCAGCCGCGTCTGCCGATCTTCTTCGGCGGCTCCTCGGACGCGGCCATCGCGGTCGGGGCGCGCCACGCCGACACCTACATGGTCTGGGGCGAGCCGCTGGCCGACGTCCGCCAGACGATTGCGCGGGTCCGCGAGGCCGCCGCCCGCGAGGGCCGGACCGTCAACTTCTCGGTCTCCTTCCGCCCGATCCTCGGCCAGACCGAGGATGAGGCCTGGTGGCGAGCGGGCGTCATCCACCGCTCGATTGTCGCCTCGCGGCCGGCCCCCGCCCGCCCGCAGAACGTCGGCTCGCAGCGGCTGCTGGCCGCCGCCGCCCGAAGTGCCGTCCACGACCGCTGCCTCTGGACGGCCATTGCCGAGGCGACGGGTGCGCGCGGCAACACCACGGCGCTGGTCGGGACGCCGGAGACGGTCGCCGACGCCCTGGTGGACTACTACGAGCTGGGCGTGACCACCTTCCTGATTCGGGGCTTCAGCCCCTTGAACGACGCCCGCCAGTACGGCCGGGAGCTGATCCCACTGATCCGCGAGAAGATCGCGCGGGTGGACGCGGATCGCGTCGCCGCCCTGGGACGCAGCGTCGAGGCTGACGGCGGCCCCGTGACCGTCACGACCGCGCGGCGCGCCTCCGAGCTATTGGCTGTCGGCGCGAGCCGCTGACGCGGAGCGACTGCGATGCTCCTCCTTCTCCTGAATGAGCGGTGCTCGTGCGGCGACCCCGCACACCGCCCGAGCCGTCCGCGCCGCCCCTGGCGCGAGCAGCTGGGCCGGGTGGTGCAGCAGATGGCGGTCTACCTGGGCGACGCGTACCTCGCGAACGAGGGGTGCCGAGGAGACATTCTCTGCGCCGCCCCGGACTACTTCGAGGAAGCGGTGCGCGAGGCCGAGCGTCGGCGGCAGTAGCGCCGGGCGCTACTGCCGCCGACGCTCGGCCTCGCTCGACCAGGGGGCCATCTGGTCTACACTGCCGCGCCACATCCGACGCGACAGCGGAGGTTCCTGATGCCGGAGATCATCCTCGAACTGGCCGAAGGCCGGACCGTCGATCAGAAGCGCCAGATCGTCAAAGAGTTCACCGAGACGATGGTCCGGGTCTGCGGCGTCGATCCCGAGGCCGTGGTGGTGATCATCCACGAGATCCCCCGGACGGACAAGGCGAAGGGCGGACGCCTGTTCATCGACCGCTGACGGGGTCCGTTACCACAGGTACTGCCCCTGGGGGTGCTACCGGCGCTTGCGCCCCTGCCTCTTGCGGATGCTTGCCGACGTCGGCAGGGCTGCGCGGGCCGGGCGCAGGCGGATCGCCGGCCCGGGCCGCGGGGCAGCCGGCCCGGCCGGTGCTGACGCCGTGTGGACGAGGACCGGCCGGGGCGCTGGCGCATCGTCGGTGGCCGGGTCGGGCAGGCAGGGTGGCGCTGGACGGCGGCGCGCGGCCGGCCGCCGACGCCGCCGGATGTACCAGGACAGCCCCCAGATCGAGAGCAGCACCACGCCGATGGTCGCCTGATCGTTGCCGAGCACGTCGTGGAGCCAGAGCGTGGCGGCCATCACGACGCCGAAGTAGAGCATGTCGCCGAGCACGGCGAACGTCCAGCCGCTCAGGAAGCCGTGGCCGGCCGCCGCCGCCGCGCCGCGCCCCGAGACGGGGTCTACCGTGAAGCTGAACAGGATCAGCCCGAGCGGCCCGTGAACGCCCTCTTCTTTCAAGCCGGCCCCCTGTGAGGCCCGGTGGAACAAGTCGCGCACCTTGCCGAAGGCCGGGACCGCCCGCCCGAGCCACGCCAGCAGCCAGAACATCGGCTCGTGGGTGATGGCCATCACGATGTCTGACACGAAGTACATCGCGGCGAGGGTCGAGGCCGACAGGCCAGCCTGGTGGCCCATCAGGACGCCCAGCGGGATGCCGCCGCCAATCGGGACCAGGAACAGGAGGAACGCGCCCAGGCCACCGGACGGCCAGGAGGCGGGGAGGGGGGCGGTCGGATCGATGAGGGGGAGCAGGAAATCGTTGGGCATCGTCGGTCTATGAACGATACGGCCGCGGGCCCGGGGACGCAAGCGATCTGCAGCCCCGGGCGATTGCATGATGGGCGGGTCGTGTGGCCTCGTCGGGGCTTGAAAGCCCCGCCTACCATCCTGCCGTCGCTGCGCGACGCGCCAGTCGCACCAGTGCCGGCCGTTCCCGGCGGCCGTCGCGCAGCGACTGCATGCGTGTAGGCGGGGACTTCAGTCCCCGACCGCTTGCCTAGCTCGACCGATCGGCCGTCCGGTACTGCAGCTCGACCGACTCGCGAGTCAGCAGTTTGTCGCAGTCCGGGCAGACGTAGGACACGTTGACGGGGTGCCCGCACGCCCGATGCACCGGCACCGAGTGCGCGTTCTCGTGGCGCGCGCCCCAGGCCGCCAGCGCCCCGACCACCACGTCCAGCTCGCGGCCCTTCTCGGTCAGGACGTACTCGGCGCGCGGCGGGTGATCGGAGTAGAAGCGCCGGGTGACGATGCCGCCCTCTTCGAGCAGCTTGAGGCGGTCCGACAGGATGTTCGGCGCGATACCCGGCAGCGACTCGGTCAGCTCCTGGAACCTGCCCCGCCCGCGCAGCAGATCGCGCACGATGAGCAGCGTCCAGCGGTTGCCCAGCAGATCGAGCGCGCGAGCGACCGGGCAGAGCTGACCGTAGAGACGAGGCATGGCCGCAGTATACCATGCTAGTGACTATTGTCAGACAAGTAACTAGCCGTCTACAATCGTCCCCACGACCCTCCTTCCCCGAAACCCGCGCCGGAGCGTCCTCATGTCGTCTGTCAACCCGGCCCTGTCGGTGTCTTCCGCTCAAGGCGCGACGCTGCCCGGCGTGGCCGCCGCTCCGGCCTCGCACGCGGCGGCGGCGCCTGACCGCTTAGCCGCGCTCCCGCCGCGCACCCGCATGATCCTGACGGCCCCGGTCGCCTCGACGCTCCTCAAACTGGCCGCCCCGAACATCGCGGTGATGATGGTGCAGGCGATCATGAGCGCCGTGGACGCCTTCTATCTCGGGTGGTTGGGGGCGGACGCCCTGGCCGGCGTCGCCCTCGTCTATCCGCTCATCATGCTGATGACCACGATGTCGGCCGGCGGCCTCGGCGGCGGGATCTCGTCGTCGGTGGCGCGGGCGCTCGGGCGGCGTGACCCTGCTGGCGCGGAGGCCCTGGCGACCCACGCCCTGGTCATCATGCTGGTCTTCGCGGCCCTCTTCACGGCCGGTCCGCTGCTGGGCGGCCGGCTGCTCTACACGGCGATGGGCGGCAGCGGCGGCGCGCTGGACGCCGCGCTCACCTACTCGAACATCGTCTTCGCCGGCGCGAGTGTCGTCTGGCTGCTCAACTGCCTTGCCAGCATCCTGCGCGGCAGCGGCCAGATGATGGTCCCGTCGGCTGTGCTGATCGGCGGCGAGGTCGTCCACGTCCTGCTGGCGCCCTGCCTGATCTTCGGGTTCGGTCCGTTGCCAGCCCTCGGCGTGCAGGGGGCGGCCATCGCACTGACCTCGACGCTGGCGCTGCGCGCGCTCCTGCTGGCAGCGTACCTGCTGAGCGGGCGCAGCGCCGTGACGCCGCGCCTGCGCGGCATCAGACTCTCAGGGGCGGCCTTCTGGGAGATCCTGCGCGTCGGCATCCCTGGCGTCGTCAACACGATCCTCACCAACGGCAACATCATGCTGCTGACCAGCCTGGTGGGCGGGTTCGGGACGGCGTCGCTGGCCGGGTACGGACTGGGCGCCCGGCTGGAGTATCTCCAGATCCCGCTGGTCTTCGGGCTGGGCGCGGCGCTGGTGACGATGGTCGGCATGAACGTCGGGGCCGGGCAGGCCGCGCGGGCCAAGCGGATCGCCTGGGTCGGCTCGTGCATGGCGGCCGGCCTCACCGGCGGCATCGGGCTGGCGGCGGCGCTGGTCCCGTGGCTCTGGCTGGGCACATTCACCACCGACCCGGCCGTCCTGGAGGCGGGGACGACCTATCTGCGGATCGTCGGGCCGTTCTACGGCCTGTTCGGGCTGGGCCTTGCGCTCTACTTCTCCTCGCAGGGGGCCGGCCGGCTGTTCTGGCCGCTGGTCGGCGGGACGGCGCGCCTGCTGGTGGCGGCGGGCGGCGGCTGGGTGGCCGTCCATCTGCTCGGCTGGGGGTTGGCCGGTATCTTCGTGGCCACGGCCCTCGGCATGCTGGCCATCGGGAGCATCGTCGGGGTGGCGGTCTACCGGACAGCCTGGGGTCGGACGTAGCGCCAGCGCGATTCCCGGCCTCGGCGGCAGCCAGCCTGCTGAATGGGGTACACCACCACTGTCCGTGCACCATCCCGTGGGGTGGCATGCACCATCCCCTGGCGTGGTTGGAGGCGAGCGCGTGGTGAGCAACGTTGGCACACCCCGGAAGCGGGTCGAGGATCCGCGTCTGCTGCGAGGCGAGGGCGCTTTCGTGGACGACCTGCGGGTGGACGGCTGCCTGCACGCCGTCTTCGTGCGGAGTCCGTATCCGCACGCCAGGATCGTCGGGATCGACGCGGCGGCGGCCAGCGACCTGCCGGGCGTCGTCGCCGTCTTCACCCACACGGACCTCGACTGTCAGATGCCGCCGATCCCCCCGGCCGTCCCCGGAGCGCTGGGGGCGGTCGCGCCGCCGCTCGCCACCGACACCGTCCGCTTCGTGGGCGAGCCGCTGGCCGTGGTCGTGGCCGAGGCGCGGAGCGTCGCCGAGGACGCCGCCGCCCTGGTGGATGTCGAGTACGATCCGCTGCCGGGCGTCGGCACGCCGGCCGCTGCCCTCCGACCGGACGCTCCCCGCCTGCACGCCGAGGTGCCGGGCAACGTCTCGTACCGGGTGACGAAGACCTACGGCGACGTGGACGGGGCGTTCGCGCGGGCAGCCCATCGGGTGGCGGCGCGCGTCGAGCATCAGCGGATCGCCGGCGTGCCGATGGAGCCGCGCGGCCTGCTGGTCAGTCCTGACCAATCAGGAAACCTGATGGTCTGGGCCTCCAGCCAGGCTCCGCACCGGCTGCGGCTCTCGCTGGCGTCCGGACTTGGCATCGACGCCGAGCGCATCCGCGTCGTGGCGCCGGACGTGGGCGGCGGCTTCGGGCTGAAGGGCAGCATGTACCGCGACGACCTCGTCATCGCGGCGGCGGCGCTGCGCCTGGGCCGGCCGGTCAAGTGGACGGCCACCCGTATCGAGGACATGCTCACGACCCAGCACGCCCGTGAGCAGGTGGACGAGGCCGAGGCCGCCCTCGACGCCGATGGCCGGGTGCTGGCGGTCCGCGTCCGTACGACCGGCAACCTCGGGGCCTACCTCCACGCCGGGAACGCCGGCATGTTCCTGCGGATCTCGGCGTTCGGGACCGGCGCGTACCAGATCGGTGCGCTGGAGGCTGAGGCCGCCGCCGTCTTCACCAACACGAACCCGTGCGGGGCGTACCGTGGCGCGGCCCGGCCAGAGGCAGCGGCCATCATCGAGCGGCTGATCGAAGCGGCGGCCCGTGCGCTGGGCGTGCCGCCGGCCGAGCTGCGTCGTCGCAACTTCATCCAGCCGGACCAGTTCCCGTACACCACGCCCAGCGGCTCGCCCTACGACAGCGGCGACTACCCCCGGCTGCTGGACACGGCGCTGAAGCTCTCCGACTACGCCCTGCTGGAGGCCGAGCGCGACCGTCGCCGGGCGGCCGGCGAGCTGGTCGGGCTGGGCGTGACGACGTTCATCGAGCAGACCGGGGCCGGCGGCGAGAGCGGCAAAGTCCAGGTCGAGAGCGATGGCCGCATCGTGGTGACGGTCGGCTCCTCGACGCAGGGCCAGGGGCACAAGACGGTCTTCGCCCAGGTGGTGGCGGACCGCTTCGGCGTACCGTTCGAGCAGGTACGGGTGCAGCAGGGCGACACCAGCCTGATCGCGACGGGCACTGGAACGTTCGGCAGCCGCAGCATGGTCACGGGCGGCGGCGCGGCGGTCATGGCGTCCGACGAGACCATCGAGCGGGCGCTGGAGCTGGCCGCCCGCGAGCTTGAAGTGGCCCGCGAGGATGTCGAGTGGGAGCAGGGCTCGGCCCACATCATCGGGACGCCCGAGCGCGCGGTGACGCTTCAGCAGCTTGCCGCGCTGCCGGGCGCCGAAGCGACCCTCCAGGCGGATGTCTGGTTCGAGTCGCCGCTGAACGGCCCGACGACCTCCGGCGCCTACGTCGCCCTGGTGAGCATCGACTGGGAGACCGGCCGGCTGAACATCGAGCGGTTCACCGTCGTGGACGATTTCGGCGTGGTGGTCAACCCGCTGGTGGCGACGGGCCAGCGGCACGGGGCGTTGGCGCAGGGGCTCGGCGAGGCCGTCTCCGAGCAGATGGCCTACGACGACGAGGGCCAGGTGCTCAGCGCCTCGCTGCTCGACTACGCCATCCCGACCGCCGCCAGCATCCCGCCGTGGCTCCTGGGAAACACGGTGACACCCTCGCCGCTGAACCCGCTCGGCGTCAAGGGCATCGGCGAGGCCGGGCCGATCGGGGTGCCGCCGACGGTGCTGAGCGCCGCGCTGGACGCCCTTGCGCCGCTGGGCGTGACGACGCTCCAGACGCCGCTGACGGCTGAGAAGCTCTGGCGAGCGATCCGGGCCGCCCCACCGGGGAAGGGATAATCCGTGATCCTGAAGATTGTGCAGGTGGGCGAGCCGGTCTTGCGGCAGGTGGCGCGCCCGCTCTCCGAAGCTGAGATCCGCTCTGCCGAGATCCGCCGGCTGATCGGCCTGATGTGGGAGACGATGCGGGACGCGCCGGGCGTCGGGCTGGCCGCGCCGCAGGTCGGCGAGCCGATCCAGTTGCTGGTGATCGAGGATCGCGAGGAGTATCAGCGCATCCTCGCGCCGGAGCGGCTGGCCGAGCGCGAGCGCGAGCCGGTCCCGTTCCACGTCCTCGCCAACCCGATCATCATGTCTACTGACGAGTCTGCCCGCCTGTTCTTCGAGGGCTGCCTGAGCCTGCCCGGCTTCGTGGCGCTGACGGAGCGCCACGCCGCCGTGCGCGTCAGCGGCCTGAACGAGCATGCCGAGCCGGTCACCATCGAGGCGCGCGGCTGGTACGCCCGCATCCTCCAGCACGAGACAGATCACTTGCAGGGCCACCTGTACGTGGACCGGATGCTCTCACGGTCGTTCATGCACGAATCGCAGTATCGGCGGCACTGGCAGGAGCACAGCGTCTCAGAGCTGTGCGCGGCGCTGGGGCTGGAGGCGACCGGATGCTGACCCGCCCGATCCCTCGCAAGCTCGGGCTGAGGCGACGGATACACGCCATCCGTCACCCCATGCGCCGACGGCGGGGACGGGCGTTGGGCCGCCACGAGCGCAATATGGCCGTCGCCTTCAGTCTCCGGTGTGGATAGCCCCCGCGACGGCTGGAGCGATGCCAGCACGTCCGGGTACAGTTCGACAGCGGTGCACGGTTTCCGGGAGCGGCGGGCGCAGCGCAGTCCCTCGCCCTGGCCGCCAGCGCTCCACTGCCGACACCGATCTGTGAGGGGGCGAGCGACTGTGGCAACTTCCCACGCAGACCTTCCGCGCGCCAGCAGCGCAGGCGGCGCCGTGAGTCGGACCCGTGGGCGACGCCTCCTGACCGCTGAGACGGGCGTCGCCTACCTGTTCATCGCGCCGCTGCTCGCGCTGATGCTCGCGTTCATCTACTGGCCGCTCATCTACTCGGCGTACCTGTCTTTGTACGACTGGAACTTCGTCTCGCCAGACTGGCGCTTCGTCGGGGCCAGCAACTACACCCGCCTGCCAGAGGATCCGCGCTTCCGGCTCGCCATCTGGCAGACCGTTGTCTACGTGCTGGCCCTGGTGCCGATCAAGGTCTTCCTGCCGCTGGGGCTGGCGCTGCTGCTCTGGCCGATCCGCCGCTCGCGCGCACAGGGCGTCTACCGGCTGATGCTGTTCACCCCGACGGTCATCTCGTTCGCGGTGGCGGCGCTGGTCTGGCTGTGGATCTTCAACCCGCTGCAGGGCGTGCTGAACCAGTTCATCATGGCGGCCGGCGGGAGCAGGATCAACTGGCTCTCGAACCCGCAGACGGCGATCTGGTGCGTGATCATCGTCTCGACCTGGAAGGTGCTCGGGTTCAACCTGCTGCTCTACCTCGCGGCGCTCGAAGCGGTGCCCGAGGAGTACGTCGAGGCCGGCTCGATTGACGGCGCGGGCGGCTGGGCGCTGATCCGCTACATCCGCTGGCCGCTGATCACCCCGACGTTCTTCTTCATCCTGGTCACCACCATCATCTTCGTCAACGACGAGGTCTTCAGCGCGATCAGCGTGCTGACCGACGGCGGCCCATTCGACCGTTCGATCAACCTCGTCTTCTACCTGTACCAGCAGGCGTTCCGGTACTTCCAGATCGGCGTGGCCAGCGCCGTGGCGATCGTCCTCTCGCTGGCGGTGATCCTGCTGACCTGGCTCCAGTTCCGATTCGTCGAGAGGCACGTGCACTATGGGTAGTCTGGAGGGGCTTGCCACGGCGCAGCCGGTCCTGGCCGCCCGCCGCCCCGTGCCGCTCGCGCAGCGGCTGGGCCACGCCGGGCTGCACGCCATCGTCATCCTGCTCTGCCTGCTGACGATCTTTCCGCTGCTCTGGATGCTCTCGACGGCGATCAAGCCCGGCCCCGAGGTCTTCCGACCGGGCGTCCACCTGATCCCCGACGCGCCGACGTTCGACAACTTCCCGGAGGCGTTCAGGGCGTTCCCGATCGGCTGGTGGTTCTTCAACAGCACCATCATCGCCGTGGCGACGACGCTCGGGAAGCTGGCGGTCAGCCTGCCGGCCGCCTACGCGTTCACCCGGCTCGACTTCCCTGGTCGGCGGCTCTGCTTCTCGCTGGTGCTCGGCACGATGATCGTCCCGTTCGTGGTGACGGTCATCCCCAGCTACCTGATCGTGGCGAAGCTCGACTGGCTGAACACGCGCCTCGGCGTCATCGTGCCGTCCGTCGCGCACACGGCGTTCTACGTGTTCCTGCTGCGCCAGTACATCATGACGCTGCCCCAGGAGCTGTTCGACGCCGCCCGCATCGACGGGGCCGGCCCGGCCACGATCCTCTGGCGCATCGTCATGCCGAACGTGCGGCCGGCCATCGCCGTGGTCACCATCCTGGCGTTTCTGGCGGCCTGGAACCAGTACATCTGGCCGCTGCTGGTGCTGAACGAGATCAACACGAAGACGCTGGCCGTCGGGATGCAGTTCTTCGCGCGGAACTCGGACTCGACGCAGCTGTGGGGCGCGATGATGGCGACGGCGACGCTGGCGACGATCCCGCCGTTGACGCTGTACGCCTTCGCGCAGAAGCGGATCATCTCGACGTTCGTGACCTCGGGCATCAAGGGGTGAGGTCTCTCTTGAGGAGCACGGCATGACGCCACTGCTGTACGGACATCGCGGCGCGAAGGGCGAGGCCCCCGAGAACACGCTGACGGGCTTCGCCTACGCCCAGCGCGTCGGGGTGACGGCCTTCGAGCTGGACGTGCGTCTCTCGGCGGACGGCGAGCTGATGGTGATCCACGATGCGGATGTGGACCGCACCACCAACGGCCACGGCCCGGTGTCCGACTTTACGGCCCGCGAGTTGGCGGCGCTCGACGCGCGGGCGGCCTTCCCGGACTGGCCCGAGCCGGCCGGCGTGCCGCGCCTGGCCGACGTGCTGGATGCGTTCGGCAGCCAGCACTACCAGATCGAGATCAAAACGGACGCACCCGAGCACCTCGAGATCGTCGCGGCGAAGCTGGTGGAGCTGATCGAGCGGTCCGGCATCGTCGCGCGGACCGAGGTCGCGTCGTTCGACCCGGCCGCCCTGGAGATCATGCGGCGGATCGCCCCCGAGATCCCGCGCGCATTCATCGGCCGGTACGACACGCCCGACTTCCTGGCCACGGCGATCTCGCTTCAGTGCGCCGGCGCGTGCATCCCCCACAAGACCAGCACGCGTGCCACGGTGGACGCGGCCCACGCGGCCGGATTGCACGTCACGGGCTGGCTCGGGAACACCCAGGACGATGTGCGGCTGCTGCTGGACTGGCGCGTCGAGAGCATCACGTCGGACACGCCGAGCGTGGCCCTGCCGTACCTGCGCGCAGCCGCCGCATCGTAGCCCGTGGGCGGCCCTGTTCGAGCGTCTCGCTCAGGGTGTTCGCAGGGCGATTGCACGATGGGCGCGTCGTGCAGGGTCATCAGCCCTCGACTGCGCTACGGTGATTCGAGCTGTGAGACGGTCGTTCAGCGCGCGTCAGTAGCCGCGCTGCTTGTCTACCACGTTCAGCAGCGGCTCGCCGCGCACGAACCGGCCCAGGTTGTCCAGGAACAGCGCGATGACCCGCGCCTCCATGTGTGGCGACGAGGCTGAGTTGTGGGGCGTGATGAAGACGTTCGGCAGATCGTACAGCGGGCTGTCTTTGGGGAGCGGCTCCTTCTGGAACGTGTCGAGGCAGGCGTAGCCGAGCTGCTCCTCGCGGAGCGCATCGATCAAGGCCGGCTCGTCCACCACGTCGCCGCGCGCCACGTTGACGAGGATCGCCGTCGGCTTCATCAGGCCGATCTCGCGGCGGCCCAGCAGCCCCCGACTGGTGGCGTTCAGCGCCAGCGCCAGGATGACGTAGTCGGACTCGGCCAGCAGCCGGTCGAGGCCGTCCGGGCCGTACACGCGCTCGACACCTGGTGGCGGCTCGGGGGTGGGCGTGCGCCGCAGCCCGACCACCCGCGCGCCGAACGCGGCGCACAGCCGCCCGACCTCCTCCCCGATACGCCCCAGCCCGACGATCCCGACGGTGCTGCCGCGCAGCTCGCGCTTGGGGCGGCGGCCCCAGCGGCGCTCGACCTGATCGAAGGCATGATCCGGCAGCCGCTTGGTGGCGGCCAGCACCAGGGCCATCGTCATCTCGGCCATCGGGACCGTGTGGATCGATGCACCGTTCGTCAGCAGCAGGTCGCTGGCGATGATCTCCTCGTTCAGCAGGCCGTCAACGCCCACCCCATGCGACTGGAACCAGCGGAGCGTCGGCGCTTCTCGCAGCAGCCGCGCGATGACCGGCGCGCCAAACGCCTTCAGGACGCGGTCGTTCGGGAAGTAGCGCAGGATCACCTCGGCCCCAACAGGCGAGCCCTGCATCTCGCCGTCGCCGCTGATGCCGACCGTCTCCGCGCCCGGCACGACGTTCGCAATCTCTGGCGCCAGCCGCTCGACCAGGAAGTCCGGCACGATAACTTTCATCAGCTCACACTCACAGGGGCACGGAGTGGGCGCGCGTCCACTCCCAGTCGATCTCGACGCCGAGGCCGGGGGTCGTCGGCGCGTGCATCAGCCCGTCTGGCCCGGGGTTGGCGTAGGCCATGAGGCCGTAGTCGTAGCGGTCCTCGGGCACCAGCACCTCGTACCAGCCGCAGTTCGGGATCGCCAGCGAGACGTGCAGGTTGGCCCAGTTCATGATCGGGCTGGCGCCGTGGTGGATCTCGAGCGGCATGTTGAACGCCTCGCACAGATGAGCGGTCTTCAGGACGCCGGTGATGCCGCCCTTCCAGTAGACGTCCGAGCGGAGATGGTCGCCGGCGCCGCGCAGGATGTACTCCGTCGAGAGGTTGGCGTGCCCGGGGACCACCTCGGCCACCTGGACCGGGATGTCCAGCGCCCGCGACAGCTCGGCGTAGCCGGTGAAGTCGTAGTCGCGCAGGGGCTCCTCGTACCAGACGAAGCCCAGCCGCTCGATGGCCCGCCCGACGCGCATCGCCTCGTCGCGGGTGTAGACGCCGCCGGGATCGAGCATCAGCGGGAAGTCTGGCCCGACCGCCTCGCGGACGGCCCGGCAGAGCGCGATGTCCTCGTTCGCCCGGCCGGTGGGGTGGATCTTGTAGGCGCCGTAGCCGCGCTCGCGGATGTCGTCCACCTCGCGAAGGTAGGCGTCGACGCTCTCCATGTGGGCCGACGACGCGTAGGCCGGCAGGCTCTCGCGGCAGCCGCCGAGCAGCTTCCAGACGGGCAGGTTGAGCGCCTTGCCGGCGATGTCCCAGAGGGCCACGTCGATGGCGCTGGTGGCGAAGATCGGCAGGTAGCCGGCCCGCTCCAGCTTCGCGAGGCTCTGCCAGATGCGCTCGCGGTTCAGCGGGTCCTGGCCGATCGCCCTCGGCGCGGCGACCGTCAGGATCGGGTCGGCCAGCGCCCGGCCGCCGCTGCCGCCCTGGGCGCGCGCCGAGCCGTACCCGACGATGCCCTCGTCCGTGACGACCTCGACCAGCGAGATCGCCTGCTGGCCGCCCCAGCGCGCGCCGTGGAGCGGCGGCATCGGGTGCTGCACGATGGTGACACGAACGTCGGTGATCTTCACGCGTTCCTCATCTCCTCACGACGATCATTGTGGACGGCTCCGTCTGCGATGGGATTGTCCGGCGCCGCAGTCGCTGACGCATCTCGTGCTGAGTGCAGCGGAGCATCTCCCAAGCTTTCCCGTCGGCGGGTGAGATCCTTCGCAGGCTCAGGATGACAGTGCTGAGGCTACCCCTTCAGGCCGCTGACGGTGATGCCCTGGACGAAGAACCGCTGGAAGATGAAGAAGACGAGGATCAGCGGCGTCACGGCGGCCACCACCGCGGCCATCACGAGGTGCCACTCCACGAACATGCCCATCAAGCCGTACAGGCCGAGGATGATGGTGCGTACGTCCGCGCGCTGCAAGAAGACCAGCGGTCCGAGGAAGTCGTTCCAGGTGTTCTGGAAGGCGAAGATGGCGACGGCCGCCAGCGCCGGCTTCGAGAGCGGCAGCATGATCCGCCACCAGATGTGCAGCTCGCCGGCCCCGTCGATGCGGGCGGCGTCCACCAGCTCCGGCGGGATCGTCAGGAAGAACTGCCGCATCAGGAAGATGAAGAACGGCGTGCCGAAGAACGACGGCACGATCAGCGGCAGGAACGTGTTGATCCAGCCGAGCTTCTGGAAGAGGATGAACAGCGGCACCAGCCGCACGACGAACGGCATCAGCAGGGTCGCGAGCAGGATGATGAACAGGGTGTCCCGCCCGGGGAAGCGGAACCGCGCGAACCCGTACGCCACCAGCGAGCACGACAGAATCTCGCCGACGATGACGGCGGTGGCGATGATGACGGTGTTCTTGACGTAGAGCGAGAACGGCAGCAGCCGGAACAGCGCCTCGGGGTAGTTGTCCAGGGTGAAGTAGGTGAACCAGAGGTCGGGCGGATAGGTGAACGCCTTGTCGGCCGGGCGCGTCGAGATCAGCAGCATCAGGTAGAGCGGCATCAGCATGATGAGGCTGACCGCGCCGAGCGCCAGGAACGTCAGGACGGTGTCGAGGGTCCGCCGCTGCTTGCCGGAGAGCAGTTGTCGGGGGCGGGCCGGGCCGGCGGCGAGGCTAGATGCGCTCATAATGCACCCAGTTGCGCGAGGAGCGCAGCACGACGATGGTCAACAGCAGCACGATCGCGAACAGGATCGCCGAGAGCGCCGACGCGTACCCCATCTGGAAGAACTGGAACGCCTGCCGGTAGATGTACAGGACGTAGAAGAGGGTGGCGTCGTTCGGGCCGCCGCGCGTCAGGATGAACGCGTAGGCGAACACCTGGAAGCTGTTGATGATGTCGATGATGACGTTGTAGAGGATCACCGGCGTCATCAGCGGCACCGTCACGTTCCAGAGTTTGCCCCAGGCGCCAGCGCCGTCGATCTCGGCGGCTTCGTACAACTGGTCCGGGATGCCGCCCAGGCCGGCCAGAAAGATGATCATCGGGATGCCGACGTGCCAGAGCGAGACGAACACGACGACCGGCTTGACCCAGGCCTCGCTGGTCAGCCAGTTGATCTCTGGCAGCCCGAGCATGCCGCCGAAGTAGTTGACGTATCCCATGCGCGGATCGAGCAGGATGCGCCAGATCACCGACATGGCGACAATCGGGATCATCGACGGCAGGTAGATGGCCGTGCGGAAGATGCCGATGCCCCGCACGGCGCGGTTGAGCAGCAGCGCCAGCGCGAACGCCAGCGACAGGTGCAGCGGCACGCGGATGCCGACGTAGACCACGGTGTTGACGAGCGAGGTCAGGAACTGCGGGTCGTCGGTGAAGATGCGCTCGTAGTTGCGCGTGCCGACGAAGGTCGGCTCGGAGAGGATCGGGTACTCGGTGAGGGAGAGGTAGAAGACGGCCAGGATCGGCCCGGCCGTGAACGCGAGCATCCCGAAGATCCACGGCGAGATAAAGGCGTACCCGTAGAGCGCCTCACGACGCGCGAGCGAGATGCGCCGCGCGCCGGCCGCGTCGGCGGTGGTCGGGGCTGCCCGTTCTGGTCGGGCCTGAGCCATGATACGCGTCTCCTGGTGGCAGCGCTGGGGATTTCGGCCGCTCGCCGGCGAGCGGCCGAAATCCCCAGCGCCTGGATGTCCCTCGCTGGCAGGCCTCAGCTCTTCTTGCGCTTCGCGTTCCAGTCGTCGAGCAACTGCTGGGCACGGCGAGCGCCGGTCTCCAGCGCCGCCTTGGGCTGCTGCCGCTCGTAGAGGATCGCCTCGTTCATGTCCAGGTAGATCTGCTCGAACTGCGGCTGGATCGGGGTTGTCGGCACCGAGATGTTGTTGGCGAGGTTGCCCGTGACCACCGACCAGTACGGGTTCGACTTCGCCAGCTCAGGGTTCTCGTTGCAGGCGATGACGGGCGACGGCCGGTTCTGCTTCTCGACGAAGGTGCAGGCGTTCTTCGAGGTGGTCGTGAACTTGACCCACTCCCAGGCCGCTTCCTGATCCTTGCCGGTCCGCGCGATGGAGAACATCCAGCCGCCGGTGGTCGGGGTGGCGCCCTTCGAGGCCGGGTTGTTGGCGTTCTTCGGGAAGTCGTAGGCGGCGTACTTGAGGTTGGGGTTCTTCTGCTGCATCTGGAAGAACCACCACGAGCCGTTGACGCAGCAGACATACTTCTCAGGGGCCCAGTCTTCGGGCTGGATCACGTTCTTCGGATCGCTGGCGATGGCGACGCTCTCGTACTTGCCGCCCTGCGCCTTGACGAACTGGACGAGCCACTCGGCGGCCTGGACGCTGGCCTCGTCGTTCCAGGTGATCTGCTTGAGGGCATCGTCCCAGTACTTGCCGCCGTTGGCGTAGGTCCAGACCTGGTGCGCCGACATCCCGGTGGAGATCTTGCCGGGGTCCATCACGAGCAGCCCGGCCTTCTTCGCCGGCTCCACGAGCGCATCGAGATCCTGCCAGGTCTGGATCGGCTTCTTCGGATCGACGCCGATCTTCTCCAGCAGGCCGGTGTTGACGAAGAGCATGTGCAGGGCGCCGGCGGTGACGTTGGGGAGGCCGTACGTCTTCCCCTCCCAGGTCCGGCTCGCCAGCTCACCCGCGTAGTACCACTCCTTCTTGACGTTGTCGCGGGCCATCAGGTCGTCGATGGGCAGCAGGGCGTTCTGCTCGGCGAAGAACGCGGTGTTGTCGGACTTGACCATCATCACGTTGGGGGGCGCGCCGCCGGCCAGCGCCGTGACCTGCTTCTCGCGGAGCGGCGAGCAGTCTGCGAGGTCGCTTTCGACCTTGATGCCAGGGTAGATGGCGTTGAAGTCCTTGATCCAGCCCTCGATGAGCGGGATGCGTGCCCCGCCCCAGCAGTTCGAAAACTGGATCGCGCCCTTGACGTCCGGATAGGCCAGGTAGTCGCGGCCAAGGGCGGCGACGACGGTGCCGGCCGGGCCGCCGGTCTTGGCGGCGGGGGCGGCCTGGGCGGCGGCCGGCTTGGCGGCTTCGGCGGGCTTCGCCGCCTCGGCCGGCTTGGCGGCGGTCGGCTGGGCCGCGGCAGCCGGCGCAGCCGGCTTACTCTCAGCCGGCTTACTCTCAGCCGGCTTGGCGTCGGCGGGCTTGGTCTCGGCCGGCCTGGCCGGGGCCGACGTCGACGGCGCGCACGCGGCTGCGAGCGCGGCGACCGACACGACGAGGCCGGCCCGTAGGAGGTCACGACGGGAACGTCGCCGGCTGCGCTGCACTACGTCCTGATGCATGGGTGCTCCCCCTGGCGCTCCTGTGCGCCGCTGAACGGTGACCCCCGACTTCAGGAAGGCCACCGGAGCCAGTCGCTCGACCTCGACGGTGAGGTGAGCGCACATATCGTACGTCGGCCGCTAGTAGGCCGGCTTCTCCGAGAACCAGTCTGGTCGCTCGCGGTCCAGGTAGGCATCGTGGATCTCATCGGTGCGGTAGTGGGCGAGCTTGTCCAGGTCAAGCTCGACGCCCAGCCCGGAGCCGGTCGGGACCGGCATCCGCCCCTCGACAATCTGGTGCTTCTGGGTGATGACGTCGTCGACGATGATCTGGTCGCTGGTGTCGATGGCGAGCGTCATGTTCGGCGTGGAGGCGGCCAGGTGGAGGTAGGCCGCCTCGGAGATGCCCGGCTCGGAGCCGCTGTGCAGGCCGACGGCGATGTCGGCCGCCTCGACGCGCTCGATCTTCATCGGGTGACGCCTGCAGGCTGCCGGTCCATCCGGAACGCATCGACCTTGTCCCAGTCCAGCTCGACGCCCAGGCCGGGGCCGGTCGGCGCCTGGAGGTGGCCGTCCTCGAAGAGGATGGGTGTCTTGAGGATGTCGTGGCGCAGCGGGTTCAGCAGCTGGTTGTACTCGTAGATCAGGAAGCCGGGCATCGCCGCGCACCACTGGAGCGTGGCCGCCAGGCCGATGCCCGAGCCGACCCCGTGCGGCGACACCTTCAGATTCTCGGTGTGGACCAGGGTGGCGATGCGCTGGCACTCGGAGATGCCGCCCGCCTTGGTGATGTTCGGCATGAAGATGTCGGCCGCCTCGGCGCGGAGCAGATCTCTGAAGGTGTACACGCTCGAGCTTTGCTCGCCCGTCGCGACGGGGAGATTGACCGAGCGGCGGACGTGGGCCATCCCGGTCAGGTCTTCGGGTGGGACCGGCTCTTCGAGCCAGTAGCAGGCGTACGGCTCGACCGCTCGCGCCAGGGCGATGGCCCCGCGCGCGTCGAGGGCGGCGTTCACGTCGAGCAGCAGCGGCATGGCTGGGCCGATGACCTCGCGGACGGCGGCGACCCGGTCTACGTCGTCGGCCAGCGCCCCGCCGACCTTCACCTTGACCGCCGTGAACCCCTTCGCCAGGAACTCGCAGGCGCGCTCGCGGGCCGTGTCGGGATCGCACAGGGTGACCGGGCTGGCGTAGCACCAGAGCCGGTCGCGGATCGGCCCGCCGAGCAGCACCGAGATCGGCTGGCCGAACGCCTTGCCCTTCAGATCCCAGAGTGCGATATCCACGCCGGCCACCGCCTGGGTGTGATACCCCTCGGTGTGGAAGGCGCCGATGGCGAACATCGCCTGCCAGAGCGCCTCGGTGCGGAGCGGATCGCGCCCGAGCAGGGCCGGCGCGAGGACGTGCTCGACGACCGCCGCGCTCACGCGGGGATCGCGCAGGCCGTACGCCTCGCCGACCCCGACGAGGCCGTCGTCCGTCTCGATGCGGATGAGGCAGGTGTACTGGCCGGTCCGCGGCGCGCCGACGTTGGCGAAGTTGGCGCTCGGGAACAGCATGTGGCGGGGCACCCGGTCAAGCCCGCCGTAGATCTGCTCGAAGGTGGCTGCCAGGGGGATCGCCTCGACGCGAACGATTTTCATGCTGGCGTCCTCTCCATTGAGTCCAGAGTGCGTCCAGAAGCACCGGTGGCCGGGCTGTGCGGACTAGACCACGGCCTGCGCGGCTTCCTTCGCGCGCATCTTGTCGATGATCTCGGCGGCCGAGCGCCGGCTGTGATCGTCAGACGCCTTGATGGCGGCGTCGAAGTCCCGCGCCCGGAGCGCCGCCAGAATGGCGCGGTGCTCGGTCATGACCTCGACGGCGCGGTGATGCGGCAGCGAGACGCCAGCCCGGAACCGACTGCAACGGTGCATCAGCTCGCGGTAGAGCTGGTGCAGCTCGGCGTTGCCGCTCGCCTCGACCATCTTGAGGTGGAACTGGCGGTTGAGCCGGTCGACGGTGGCGGTGTCGCGCTGGCGGGTGGCGACCTCCATCTGGGCTTGCAGCTCTTCGAGAAGCGTGAGCGTCTGCTCGTCCATGCGCGGGAACGCCAGCCGCATCCCGAGATCGCAGAGGACGTGGCGGATCGGGTAGATCTGCTCGGCCTGCGCGACGGAGATCGGGGCGACGCGCGCCCCGACGTGCAGCTCGGTTTCGACGAACCGCTCGGCCTCCAGCTGCTTGATCGCCTCGCGGATCGGGATCTTCGAGATCCCCAGCTCGCGTGCCAGCCCGTCGATGGAGAGCGCCTGCCCCGGCTCGTAGTGGAAGTCGAGGATGCGCTGCCTGAGAAGGTCGTAGACGGCCTGGGCCTTGCTCTTGAACTGGAGAGCATCGAGGGGCATAGGGGGCAGGGCCTCACCTGTGGTCTGGCGCGGATATCGTATACGGTAGACGATCCTACCATGCTCGATGGCGGCTGTCAAGGGGACGCCATGCCCTGCCAGGGCAATCGCATGTTGGGTGTGTCGTGCCGCCGCGTCGGGGCTTGAAAGCCCCGCCTACGATCCTGCAGTCGCTGCGCGACGCTCCAGTCGCACCAGTGCCTGCCGTTCCCGACGACCGTCGCGCAGCGACTGAATGCG